>JAKAVW010000084.1 GCA_021827445.1 Pseudomonadota bacterium | reverse complement strand
ATCAGTTATTCGGCGTGCAGGTATACCCTGCCGGGCAAGGAGGTGGAGGTGGTGCCGGCTGATTGGGTGTGCAGACGTAACCTGGCGGGCACTGCGGATTGTTGGCCGGAGGTGCATAGTAGCCGGGTTGCTGCACGTTGTTCTGGGTCGCCTGACCACTGTGCGCGACGCCATAGCCAGCGAGGCCTCCCACGCCGGCACCGATGGCCGCGCCCGCCAGCGGTGCTCCGGTCTGGTTACCGATGACGGCACCCGCCAGTGCTCCGAGGGCTGCACCACCCGTGGTGTCTGCCGTGGTGCCGTTGCTGGCGTAGGGATTGTTGGCGCAACCGGCCAACGGCAGTGCCAGCGCTCCGATCAGTAGCAGATGACGGATCTTCATGATTTCTGCCCGTGGAGGAGGTCTTCTCCGCCTTCATCCGTATCCCCCATGCTGGGGTCCCAGGGATCGAGGCCAAGCTCCGTGATCTCCTCAAAAGAGATCTCCGTCCAGCCTTGCTGTATTGGAGTGGGTTCGGGGGCGAGATTTTCTACGGTCACTGCATTCGTGCTCATGATGAGCCTCCTGTCTTGGGCGCGCTGTCGGCGCATAGTCTGAGGTTATCTTACAATTCTCGTACGAAATCACCAGCCGCTGCCGCGGTCTTTGCGGGGAATACTGCCCATGGTATCGCCGTTGGCGAGGTCCCAGCGATATTTCCTGGCATCCTTTAACCAACCCACATTTGCCCGCACGCAGGTTTTGCGTACCCACTTCAACTCTTGACGATCCGGGGACAGGTCGTTGCACCAGTGATTTTCCAGCTCGGCGCGTTTCACATGGCGGGCATACCAGCCGACGCTGTGACCGCCGTAAGGGCCGAGGTTATGATGGTGAGTGGAGCAGCCCGTGAGGGCGAGGCCGCCGATCAGGGCGAGACTGCCGGCGAGGTGCTGGAACATGCGACGCTTCATGTGTTGGCTCCTTTATGGTGAGACGTAAAAACCCTCAATCGAATCCCCGCAGGATGTAGGCGTGCCGCTCGGGTGTGATGCGGCCTGCGGCGAGCAGATCATCGGCATCCCTCCGGTAACTGTGCCCCTTGCGATCCACCTGTTCCTGAATGGCCGTGGCCAGTTCCACCGGCGGCACGTGCATCAGGGCTCTGCGCATCGCCCGATCGAAAAACAGCCACTCCCGTACAGCTACCCGGCGGCCATCGGCGCCGATCACCAGACGCTGGGCGATGACGACCCGCAGGGCTTCCAGAATGTCCGCCGCCATGGCGGGGGCCTCTTCGGGCCCGAAGGCCTTCACCAGCCGGCTCACGGCATCACTGACATAGGTCACATGCACGGTGGTCATCACCAGATGCCCGGTCATGGAGGCTTCTATGGCGGTGCGGATGCTCTCTCGATCGCGCACCTCGCCGATCAGGATGATGTCGGGATTGCGGCGCATGGCCTCGACGTTGCTGAGATACCATTCGCGCAGATGGCTCGGCACCTGGGACTGGCTGATCCGGGGATGGTTGTAGAGAAACTCGATGGGCGACTCGGCGGTGATGACCTTGTGATCGACCAACTCCTCATTCTCTTCCAGGGCATGGCGGATCAAGGCCGCCAGGGTTGTGGTCTTGCCCGAGCCTGTGGGACCGGTGACGAGGGCGATGCCGTCCGGGTACCAGACTCCGCGAATGAGTTCCTCCGGAATCCCCAATTGCCGCCAGTCTGGCAGCATGGAAGGGATATGGCGCAAGCTGATCTGCACCCCGCTCGCGTCATTGCGACCCGTGCCCGGCAACTGGCAGAGCACCGCGTTGAAGCGGAAGCGCAACCAGTCGTTGCCGCCCAGTGGAATGGCCAGAATGGTATTGATGCCGAGCCGTTCGTTGTGCAGATCCCCTTTCCCGGTTTGGTGGGTGAAGCAGCTGTTGATCAGGGTGAGGATGTCGGATTCGTCGGTCTCCCCGCGCAAGGCGAAGCGTTTGCCGTGGATCTGCACCATGGGCGGATGCCTGGTCTGGAAATCGATGTCCGAGAGATCGGGATGCGCGTCCATCAGGTTCCGGAAGAACTGATGCGCCGATTCTCTGGAACGCAGCTTGGGGAAGGGGAAATCCATTTCGCGGTAGTGCATGCGATACTATCTGGGCAGTACGCGCCAGTGTTGGAGAGCCCGAAATCCCGCCGGCCGGGTAATGCGTCGCTCGGCCACGCCGACCGCCATGCGCTGGGCTTCGCCGTCGAGGCGCTCATCGCGCTCGATGCCAAGATGGGCCACGGCCATGACCGGAGTGCTGACCTTGCCTTCGATCAGGAGTCGCTGGAACTGGATCATGCCGGTCACATCCATGGTCAGGCGGGCGAGGTCCTGGCGATAAATGCTGTGGGCCTCTTCCACTCCGGCGCTCCAGCCCAAGGCTGCCGCACGTTCCCAGATTCGCCGCTGCTTATCATCGTGGGGCAACAGTGCCGGCGGGATGCTCGCCAAGCTGGGTGCGCGGAAGTGGCGAATGAGGTAACTGCGCCAGGTGGGCGTGACGGAATGGAAAGTCGCAGGCTGGACCATGCGATAGACGGCTCGGGCCGTGCGGATGAGATCGGAACCGTAATGCGCCTGCCGATGCCCCTTGATGAGCACGGGAGGCAAAAGCCCGCCCTGATCCATCAGAGGCGCGAAATTAAAAATCTTGTCCAGGTGGGCTGATTGTGATTGCAGCACCCGGTTAATCTGACGGGTCTCCCAGGTGAGCCCTCCTTGTGCACCGATGGTCTCGGCTTCCTGTACCAGTGCCTTGCGCTCCAGATGCAGGGGAGAAGTATGCCCCTGTACCACCTGGGCCGGCTGTAACTGCTCCAGTTGTGGCAATGTCCAGAGCATCACTGCGCCTCCGTATACCGCAAGACGATTTTTTGGGTCCGGGCGTTCACGGTCAGATCGGCCCTTTTCCCTGACTGAACGGCAATCTCCCGCAGATCCCGGAACAGGGAGTGGTTCCCGGACAGATGGATGATGATCGGGGCCGCCGGCGCCTTCCCCTCGGGCATGTAGCGGTATCCGGCCAGCGCACTCAGTCTCGAAACGACCGGAGCTATGGGCCCGGTCCAGCTGATGGGCACCGTTCTGGCGAGCGCGGGGGGCAGAATTGGCGAACCGCCCTTGGGGGGATGGATGGCGGCATTCTCGGTGGCCAGCAGAGCCCAGGCGTTCGACACCTTGTCGGCGGCGCGGTCCAGTGGACCATTGATGGATGGGGCGGGATTGGCGGCCACCGGGGATGTGTGCATGCGAGCGCAACCTGTGAGCAGGGCGGGGGAGAGGCATGCCAGCAACCCGGCGGTTCGCAGAAAAGAGACGTTGGCAGTGGTCACGTAGGCTTCCTTACATGAGGTTCATGACCGGGTTATAGGGTGAATAATGGTGTACGGTTCGCAGAGCGCTGACCGTGAGCACTGTGACGGATTTGTACCATGGCGAAAATGTAACCCCTTGAAATTAGGGTCGGTCGGGATCGGTTATGGCTTTGGCAAGCGACGCAAGTAATTGTTTTATAAGTATTTATATGATGTCAGGAGGACTGAAAATCCTCGTGTCGGCGGTTCGATTCCGTCCCTGGGCACCATAAAAAACAGTAGGTTGCATCAAAAAATCCCATCAGAAAAAACCATTGGCACAGGCGGATGGCACAGTAAAACCATGCCGGATCGGTGGATCAAGAATCCATGTGTCGGTGCAAAACCCCTATTGCCTTGTCCGTAAACCATCAGAACAAGGCGGGTGAATGGCGACCATCAATCGTCGTGGCAAGCATGGAAAGTAATCGCTCGACGAGAAACAATGCATCCACGGGCCACCGTCATTCTCCTCGCACAACTCGCCAGCCCTACTCGGAAAGACGATTCTGAGCTGGATCTCTCGGTAGCCCTGTTCGGTTGGATGGATTCAGAAATCCTGATTTTTCTGCGAGAATCAATTCGTTGCCCGACTCTGGGTGAGTACAGTTACCTGCAAGCAGCAACTGACCCCGAGATGCGGGCTCAGCGCATGAGCATGCTGGTCCGTAATGCCGGCGGCTTTCGTCGGACCTATCATCCCAGGTTTGCGCATCTGTGTAGCAGAGGCCTTTGAAAATGTAAGGCCGACCGATCTCCTTCCTGAGGCAAGAGGCTCCCAAGAATGCCCTTTTGCCTTCAGCCGGGGGTAATAAAACCAAAACGATAGATTTTCCATACCCCGGTGCCTAGTTAGGACATAAGATCATCCAGAAACTCCGACCCTGGCTCTACGCCACTGACCAACAGTGCGTCGCGGGCGCGCGTGCAGGCGACATATAACAAGTGCCGCTCGGTATTGTAGACTTCTTCAAGGTCGGCGTTGTCGGCAACGGATTCGATGCGTGTCTGCAATGGGATGACCTCATCATCACAAGCCAGCACCGCTACGGCGCGGAATTCCAAACCCTTGGCCAGATGCATGGTGCACAGAGAGGCGTACCCGACCGTGGTCTCGACTTGGTCATCGAGCACACGAAAAGGCAGCGCCGCCGCTTCAGCCGCCGCACGGGCGCGATCTATTTCCGTGTCTGAGCGCACAAAGAGGCCGATTTCGTGGGGCGGCATCCCTTCCGCTACTCGTTCCTGAAGCCATTGCGCTATAGCCGCAGTCTCATCCGCCGTATCCGCAAAGATGCGAATCATCGGTACGGGTCCGTTGAACACGGATACCGTGCCGCGCCGGTCTTCCGTATTACCATCCACGTCCGACACCTCCGGCCCCAGCAGGCGGTCGGCTTGCATGCGGATCTGGTGTGAGGTGCGGTAGTTGATATGCAGGGTGCGGGAGCGACCACGGACGTCTACCCCCAAGGACTTCCAGGAAAACGGCATTTGGAAAATGCGCTGGCCCAGGTCACCCGCAAAAAATAGCCCATTGCGGCGATCGCCCGTCAAGGCGGAGAGAAAGCGCAACTGCGCTACGCTGATGTCCTGTGCTTCATCGACCAATACATGATCGAAGGGCGGTGCCATACCTGCCGCCCTGCGCTCGGTCAGCGCCGCAGCCAGCCGGGTGAACATTGCCGCAGGGGTGATCAAGCCTTGTGCCGCCAAACGCTGCTGCATCGCCGCAAAAACACCCCACAACGCCGATCGCTGCGCCTCGCTGAGTCGTGTTTTACGACCGAGTCGTTTCACATCGCGATACGCCTCCCAACTATCGAGCTGCCAGGCATCCACCAGGTCATCCCACTCCCCCCGCATGAAAGCCAGACTGAACTTCAAGGCGTCCGCCGCAGCCATACAGTCCGCCAAGAGATTCTGAATCTGCAGGTGCGTGGCAATCTGTGGCAGGCCATTGCCGAAAGTCGCGGCGAACAAACGCTCGCCGATGGCATCCATCCCCGCCACTTCCAAGCGCTCGGCAATGCGGGGCTGGTTGTTGATCAGCCTGCGCAGCTTACCGCGCAGGGCGTTGGCCAGCGTGTCGGAGAAGGTGGTCAGCAGTACAAGACTCTGCGGGTTGGCACGCGCCAAAAACACCGCCCGATGCAGCGCCACAATCGTCTTCCCCGTACCCGCCGAACCAGCGATGCGCGCCGGGCCACGCTCATCGCGCTCCACCCATTGCCGTTGTGCCGGGTGTAAAAACGTCGTCCATTTGTCCCAGGGGAAGGCTAGCGCCCGCTCCAGTTCCTCGATATCGGCCATCACGCGGAAGCGGCGCTGGGCATCGGGGTGACTGAACGGGTCGGCGCCCATCGCCAAGGCGGGGGAAATGCGGGGTGTGCCACCCGTTGCCAGTTCCAACAGGGCCTCGGCCGCCTCACTGGGCAAATGATCCGCCAGCGCCAACAAGGCGTCCTCGTCCGCCTGACGCACATCGGCCAGCCACTCGGCGGGCACGCCATAATCCAGCAAGGTGTCGTCCGCATAGTGCGCGAACAAGGCAGGTTTCTGAATGGGTGCAGACGGCACCGGCGCGATGGCAATCTCTTCCACCCGCTCGCGGATTTCCACCCACTGCGCCGCGCCGGTCTTGGGGTGGGTTTCCAGTTTGCGCCGCTCCGCCCAACGGTAGGCCGGATCGTGGTGATCCACATAGCATAGCAGCAGACTGGATGCCGTCTTGTGTACGATCAGACGAATATCGCTACTCACCCGTACCGACCAGAAATGCTTATCCCGTGCCTTGTCCAGTTTGTGAAAGCTCATGCCGGGATTCGCAGGGTCCATTTGCAGGTCGAAGGCGGTGGTCTTGGCCTGTTTTTGCTCCTCGCCAGTTAATCGGGCGAGGCTGTCGGTGAAGGTATCGGAGATACGGAAGTCCATCAGTGCTTCATCCCTTCGGCCTCTTTGTGGGTAACTGCCGCACCATGCGGTCGAAATCCGACTCGAAACGCTGATCATCCAGTAGCCGGAACTTGTCGAACTCCTGCTCGGCGTGTGTTTTGGCGAGTTCCGCAGATACTTGGCCCGCCCCCTGCAGAATTGCGCGGTCATTCAGCGTCAGGAAGCCCTCCAGCTTGGTGATCCAGTCCTGCATCGTCATCGCGATGCGCCGCGCCGCTTGGCCTTCGGCAAAGATGAGGTATTGCTCGGCCAGGTTGTTGAGGGCGCGCAGTTCCTCCTCGCTCAGATAGTTTTTGGCAACACCCACATCGGACTTACGGATACGTGCACCTTCCCATGTCGTCAGGCCCATGTTCGGCAATCGGCTATCCGCGCGGCTGGTGATCAACTCGGCGGCGGTCTGGCCGTGGATGGCGTAGTGCACCTTGTTTTGCACCGTGGCGAAAAACTGCTGAGTCAGGGGATGGCGCGCGTCGTAATCCACGCTCGTGGCGTAAATGTCGGTGATTTTCTGATAAAAGCGCCGCTCGCTGGTGCGGATGTCTTGCAGGCGGCGGGTCAGTTCGTCGAAATAGTCCCGGCCCTTACCAGGGTTCTTCAGACGCGCGTCGTCCAGCACGAAACCCTTGATGATATACTCCTTGAGCTTCTCGTTGGCCCACTGGCGAAAACGCACGCCTACCTGGCTGCGCACGCGAAAGCCGAGGGCGAGGATCATGTCGAGATTGTAGTGTGTCACCTCATACTGTTTGCCGTCTGCGGCAGTTGTTCGGAAAAGCCGAACAACTGAGTGCTCATCTAGCTCCCCATCCTCGAAGATGTGCTTGATGTGTTCGCTGATGGTGCCCTTGGCCTTGCCGAATAATTCCGTCAACTGCTTCTGATTGAGCCACAGCGCTTCCGCCTCCAGCATCACGTCAATGCGGGTGGAGCCGTCTTCGCTTTGGTAGATTAGGAATCGTTGGGGGCCGGTCATAGCGCCGATGAACTGCGGGTCTGGCTACGCAAGGATTCAACAGCATTAGCGATTGCATCATTATCTGGCTCTTGTGTTCCCCAATCTTTCCAGAAATCGCGCGTCGCACTGTCGGGCGTAATCACAGGCTTATCCAACTTTATACGAGAAGGTAAAAGCACCGCATCACCTAGCATTAGTGCCTCGCCCGTATCGAGCAAGGGAAGAATACTGGTTAGGCCAGCAAGTGAGTCAGGCATTAGTCGCTTGATAACCCCTTGGTCGGCATCATTGGTTAAGCGTAGCGCGAGAAAATTATTGCACTGACTTAGGATCGTCTTACTCACATCAGACGGTCTTTGGCTGACCACAAGCAAAGAAAACCCGTACTTGCGCCCTTCCTTGGCGATCCTTTCAAATGCACCCAGGGCTTGTCGCTGAACTGCATCGGCGTCATCACGCACTGGCAGATAAAGATGTGCCTCGTCACAGAGCAGTGTTACCGGAGTGCGTTTCTCTGGCGCCATCCAAAATTGTACGTCATACAACATCCTGGCTAGCGTGCCTGTTACAACAGGGAGTACATCAGATGGAACCTCAGAAAAGTCGATAATCTTAATGCCTCTGCCATCGTTTGCCCCCAGCAATCGGGCAGTCTGAGTTGCAAGCCAACTATAAGAATTCGCTTGTGCTGGCGGCATGAACATGAAGCCATATCGTCGATCCTCCAACTTGGCTTCGAGACGCGAAATAAAACGTGTGAGTTTGTCTTCCCATTCTCCCTTGACTTCTTGACCTTTTTGACCGACACCTTTGGTTGTATTGTCAGCTCGTAGACGTTGAAGAAGATCGCCAATTGGATACGGGATTGGTGAATCCACCGTAAAGGTCCTGGCAACATCGACTTTTCCTTCAATCTCTAGCGTTTTCTGCTTCAAGGCTCGAACATGAGATGTAAATCTTGATGCTTGGTTTGGTGCGTTTTGGTCGCTACGGTCAAGAACCATTGAAAGCATTTCATCTCGATTCAGCAGCCAATAAGGCAAGAACAACACATCGTCGCCCCGATTTTTTAAATCACCGGGACCTGCAATCCGAAATCGGGTTGCAAAACCATTTTTATCATCATCGGCTAGAGGCGCGTATTCGCCATGCATATCAAAGACTAAAATATTCGGATACTTCAGTTTGGCCGCCCGCTCTAAAATCAGAGCTACTGCGTAGCTCTTGCCCGAACCGGTACTCCCAAGAATCGCCGCATGTCTTTGAAAGAATTTGTCGCCGCTGGCAATCGCTTCTGCTGTACGATCCGCTACAAAGGTGCCAAGTTTGAGGCGTTCATTCTCTGGATATTCCGCCCCAAAAATTCCCATAAAACGCTGCAAATTGCTGCTTTCTATTACATAGCATTCACGGTCTATCTGCGGGAAGCTATCTGCACCTCTTTTGAATATGTTCTTTTTTTCACCATCTACGGTGCGGTAGGTGCCAATGAGCGCACCACGCAACAAGTCGGTCGGAACTGAGGTAAGCATCAAATCTTCGTCGCTTTCTGAATCTTCAGGCAACTCGTCGCGAAGGCTGCGCGTCACGCGTTCGGTGATGGCGATTAGGTACTCGTGCTGAGTGCTTCCACGTATGGCAATTAGGCCACCGATACCGATTCGAGTCAGCAACACCGAATTGGACACGTCTACAGCCACTCGGCTGGTATCTACGGAAACAACTTTACCGAGCAACTCGGTCTCAGAAAACTGTAGCGCAGCAGATGTATCGCTCATGGTTCAAGAACCTCCGTGATGAATAAGTCAATGTCCCAAATTGCTAATTTTTGGAAAAAATACTTGTTTTTATCAATAGTCACGCATGTGCCGTCAATTCCATTCTCTTGGGCGTGGCTTAATGCGATCACATTGGTATGATTTACTGCCAATGCCTCCGCCGCCTTTGAAAGAGAGTGCGTAAGCATCAACGTGGGCCTTCCATCACGAATAGCTGGCGAAAGATGCGTTTCGAGGTGGTCGTCATTAAAGCCGTAACCGAGAATCAGAAAGCGACTAGCACGATCAATGGCTTCATTCCCCCTGCTACGGTGGTGATCGAATGGGCTTTCATATCCATTTCTGAACTTGTTTTTTCCGGGCGTAATAATGAGTCGCTGTGCACCTTGGAGATCGCCCGCGTAGCAAACGGGCTTACCATCCCGTAGATACCAATCAAGGCTACCATGCGGTTTATAGATGACAGCACGCGGCTGATAGTGAAAGTGGACGTTAGGTTTCTTGAACGTCACTCTTCGGCAAAACCCAAGTCGGCTTTCAAGCTCATTTAATGTACCCGCAAAGCGACCGCTGAACATGGTATCTGCACCAAATCCAGCTTCTTCAACGGCGACTTCCACAAGACGGTCATAGTTGGTTGTAACGATAGGAAGGCCTGAAGGCGGCATGAGTACGTGGGTGATCAGACGGGTGAGTCGTAGCGTTTTTGTCCCAATAAAAACTTCGGTGATGACGCTGCGCTCCCTCTCAGCAATCAATAAAGCTGTTTCCTTCACGATTTCAGATTCAAGAGCGGGCGTTGGTGGATTCTCAAGCAGTGCAGCCTCAAGCCCTTTCTCAGCAATCAATGGGCTGATACTTGCCCAGGCTAGAGCATCGTCGCCGGCCAAACAGGGACCGACTGTTTTAATCAGATGACTTGCCAACTCGGCCATGCCGGGCAGGCCTTCCGCACACGATAATCCTGAGCCGACAACCATAACAAGACCATCGCTGAAATGTCTTTGAAGGCGAGCTTTAACTTCGTGCAGTTCCATACGCGCCCCTTACACCCTAAACACCTTCATCACCTCATCCCCCAAGTGGTTAATCACTTTCACCGCGATACGCCCGGTCGCTGGCTTGTCAAAAGGCCGGGAGGTGTCGCTGTTCAGCGTTGCCCAGGCTTCTGCGTC
>JAKAVW010000083.1 GCA_021827445.1 Pseudomonadota bacterium | reverse complement strand
GCTGGCAGCGTATCCGCTTTTGTTGCCGAGATGAACCGGACGGCGCGCAAAATCGGGATGCTTTCCACCACCTACTATGACCCCGATGGATTGCCGCATCCTAACAACATGGCCAGTCCCTATGATATCGCTGTCCTCACCCGCGCGATCATGACCCGGTTTCCGCAGTTTATGCCTTTTTTCAGCCACCAGAACTTTACCTACGCGGGCATCACCAGCCCTAACCCCAACCTGTTGGTGGGGCGGGTGCCCTTTATCACCGGCATGAAAAGTGGCTATACCGACGCAGCCGGGCATTGTCTCGTTGCCACGGGAACTCAGGATGGCGTGAAGCTGATTGCCGTCATCCTCGGGGTGCCATCCTTCCACGATGAAAGGCGGGGTTTCTGGAAGGCCTCCTGGCAGAGCCTCAAGTTACTGGATTGGGGGTTTGCACGCACCCTCTGGCTGCCTGCGGCGCCGCATCTGGAGCGGACCTCGGCACCGTAACCGCTAACCTTTATTCGCTGAGGGGCGCAAATGGTGCCGAATCGGCGGGTGGCTTCTTCAGGAACATGATCAGCGGGATCATGACCAGAAAGCCGTAAAAAACGAGCACAAAAGCATCCAGCGTCCCGCGCATGTTGGCTTGGCTGTAGAGCACAATGTTACCCAGTACTTGCCAGGTCGTGGGATTCTGGGTCATGTCTGCCGCCGCCAGGTAGTGATAAAAGGCGGGGTTGAAGGGGTTGATAAACCCGCTCATTTGGTTCCAGCTTACTTGTGTTTCCTGAGTTATCACTGTAGAGACAATAGCGATGCCGATACTGCCGCCCAAGGTCCGCATCAGGTTGAAAATGCCCGAGCCTTCGGCCTGTTGGGATTTTTCCAGCGTCGAAAAAGCAAGAGTAAAGAGCGGGATGGTAACCAGACCAAAACCAATGCCGCGGATGAAGCTGGGCCAGATGACCCAAGCCATGTTGATGTCCAGATTATAAAACGTCGTCAGATAGGTGCCGAAGGCCCCAAAAGCGATGCCGACCAGCACGATATTACGCGGGTTGACACCGCGCCCGAGCAGGCGGCCCGCCAGCATCATGGCGATCATGGCGCCAATACCCTGAGGCGCCATGACTAAACCCGCAGTGAAGGCCTCATAATGCATCAGTGTCTCCAGCATAATCGGCAGAATCACCATGGTGCCGAAGAGGGCGAGGCCAAATACACCGATGCCCATGCTGCCGATTGCCAGATTCCGGTCTTTGAGCAGGCGTAAATCCACCACCGGATGCTTTACGCCCAGGGACCGCCAGACGAAAAAGAGCATCCCCAGTGTTGCGCCAAGGGTCAGAATGATGATAGTCCGCGAACTGAACCAGTCATCCTGATCGCCGAGGCTCAATACGCCCTGCAGGCTGCCCAGCCCCAGGGCCATCAGCGCAAAGCCTATCCAGTCCACCGGACGGGGGGTGGTGCTCTTGCCGCCGTCGGGAATGGTCTGCATCAGCAGGAACGCGAGGATACCGAAGGGAATATTCACATAGAATACCCAACGCCAACTGAGCGTGTCCGTCAGATAACCGCCCAGAGTGGGACCCAGAATCGGACCCAGCATGATGCCCATGCCGAGGATAGCCATGGCCTGGCCACGCTTGTTGGACGGATAGGCACCGAGCATGATGGTCTGCCCCACGGGCGCCAGCGACGCGCCAAAGATGCCTTGCAGGAAGCGCCAGAGTACGATTTCCACCAGGCTATGGGACTGACCGCAGAGCGCCGAGGAAATCACAAAGCCGACCACACTCCAGAGCATGATGTTGCGCTGGCCGTAGCGTTCCACCAGGAGCCCGGTGAGGGGCAGGACGATCACATTGGCGACCATGTAACTGGTGAGTACCCAGGTGATCTGATCGCTGTTGGCTTGCAGAGAGCCGCGCATGTAGGTCAGGGCGACATTGACGATGGTCAGGTCAAGTACCTGCATGACTACCGCCAGCATGACGGCGGCCGTGATAGTAAGGCGTGAAGCCGAGATCTCTTGCGCCACGGATGGGCTCCTCTCTGTGACGGATAGTCTTGATGGTACGGATCAGCCTTACGCGCTCTGGCGCCTGGACCCGAAGACGTGTATGTATAAGATACCGACCGTTCGGTCAGTATAAGGTCGGCACTTCTCTCTGGCAAGTTGGGGAAGATACTAAATGATACAGGGATAGAGCGCGACCAGGAAAATCCGGGATTGTGGCCCGATGCACCCCATGGTCATACTTATTCTGGCGGGAAACGTGGCATGTCATGGGCTGACGGTATCTGACGTAACAGGTCTTCCTCATCGCTACGCAGCCAACGCCATTCGCCGGGACGCAGCGCACCGAGAGGCAGATTTCCCACCGCTACGCGAATCAGTCGCAATACCTCAGTGTCGCCATCGGCAAGCAGACGCCGAATCTGGCGATGGCGTCCTTCCTGCAAAATGAACTCCAGCCATTGGGTTTTGCCACCACAGCGCAACTCCCTGATCTGCATTGGCAAGCAAGGTTCACCATCGAGCACGGGGCTGGCTGCCAGTTGGGCTGCGGTGCTCGCAGAGAGGGGTGGGCGAATCTGCACATGGTAGGTCTTGGCCACATGCTGATTCGGATCCAGCAGTTGTTGCGCCCAGTGCGGATCATTGCTGAAAAGCAGCAGGCCGGAGCTGGCCTGATCCAGACGTCCTACGGGGGCCAGCCATGGACTTTTGGGTAGCAGGTCGTACACGGTGGCACGCCCCTTTTCATCCTGACGGGTGGTAATGACGCCGCGCGGTTTGTGCAGCAGCAAAACCTGGCGGGTACTCGCGGTGACCTCGATACCATCGACACAGATTTTCGGGCCGGACAGGGCGAAGCGTGTTCCTGGATCGCGCACCTGGCGGCCATCCACCTCCACCCGCCCGGCGCGAATCCATTCCGCTGCCACCGTCCGCGAGCATAGGCCGGCTTTGGACAGGATGCGAGCAAGCCCAAAGCCGGGAACGCTTTGGTTTTGTCCAGACTTTGGACTATGATTTGAAGAATATTTCACCAGTTCGCCCAAAGGAGTTGATTATGGCGCACGAAACTTTGCATGAATCCCTCGAATCCCTGTCCCCCGAAACCGTGGATATCCACCGGGCTATTTCCTCGCTGATGGAGGAGTTTGAAGCGGTCGATTGGTACCAGCAGCGCGCCGATGCTTGCAAGGACCCTATTCTCAGGCAAGTTCTGGAACACAACCGGGATGAGGAAATTGAGCACGCTGCTATGGTTCTGGAGTGGCTGCGCCGTAAAATGCCGCGTCTGGATAAAGAGTTGCGTGAGTACTTGTTCAGCAAAGGCTCTATTACCGGCCACGAGTCCGCGGCGATGGGACGGGAGTAAAACGGATTGCATTGTCACGGGACAAAACGCGCACAGAGGTTGTTGTAAAAATTGAGCCCGAGGGCAGTGGGTTGTAGGGATTCTCCTTTGATTTCGATTAAACCATCGCGCTCGGCCCGGCGGATTTGTGGCTGAACCATCGGCCATGACAGGCCGGTGCGTTCCGGGAATAATGCCATGGGGAAGCCATCCGTCAGGCGTAGAGCGTTGAGCATGAACTCGAAAGGTCTGTCGGCGATTAAAACGGGTTCATAGTCGCCGATGGCGTCGGCATCACTCAGCGCGTCGGCCATATAACTTTCCGGACGGCTGGGTTTGCGGCTGCGCCAGATGCCTTCGGGCAGGGTGATTTTGCCGTGTGCCCCGGCACCGATGCCGAGGTAGTCGCCATAGAGCCAGTAATTGCGATTGTGCTGGCAGCGTTGGTCGGGCAGGGCGTGGGCCGATATCTCGTAGCGCGGCAGTCCGGCTTCATGGAGTTGCCGACGCAGGGCATTTTCCATGTCGGCAGCCTGGTCGTTGTCCGGGAGGCTTGCCGGTGGGTGGCTTGCAAAGGGGGTTCCCGCCTCCAGGGTGAGCTGGTAGAGGGATAGGTGAGGGGGTGCATAGTCCAGTGCGGTTTGCAGGTCTGATCGTGCAGCGGCGAGATCCTGCCCCGGCAGGGCAAACATGAGATCGAGATTATAGCTCTCGAATTCAGCGGCGATGGCGAGCTCCACCGCGCGGCGGGCTGCCGCTGCATCGTGAATGCGACCGAGCCGTTGCAGAAAGACATCACTGAAAGATTGAATGCCTAACGAGAGCCGGGTAACGCCCGTCTCCCGGAAGGCGCGGAAAGAGGCCGCTTCTATCGCTCCCGGGTTGGCCTCCAGCGTCACTTCCAGACCGGGTAGGGGCCGCAGACGGGCGCGGATCTCGGAGAGCAGGCGGTCGATGATTTCTGGCGGAAAGAGGCTGGGGGTGCCACCACCGATAAAAATAGTCTGTACACGACGTCCCCAGATGCGTGGCAGTTCCCGATCCAGATCGGCGAGCAGCGCGGCCAGATAACGTTCTGCCGGAATACGGTCGGTCGCATGGGAATTGAAATCGCAATAGGGACACTTGGCTTTGCACCAGGGCAGATGCACATAGAGCGAAAATGACGAAGATGGTTTTAGGGTGGGGTTCATGAATACTCGTGCGAGGAACGACAGGTGACGAAAATGGACTGGACGCCCTTATTTTTACTCCGAACGGTGCTTTTCCCCAAGGCATTATTGGGGCTGCGTGTTTTTGAGCCACGTTATCTGGACATGATCAGTGCTTCCTTGCGGCAGGGCCGCGATTTTGGCATTTGCCTCAGCCACCCTTGTGGTGACGGTCATGCCCGGCCGGAGCCGGTGGGCACTCTGGCGCGCATTGTGGACTGGGGTGGTGAGGCGGGTGTTCTCCAGATCCAGGTTCAAGGGCAAGAGCGTTTCACCATCCAGGATTGGCGTTACGATGGACCTTTGGCGGTGGCGGTCATTCATCGCTGGGTCGCGGAACCCATTGTGCCCATGCGCCGCGAAAGTGATGTGTTGCTTTCTATTCTTGGAGAGCTGGTGGGCAAGGATCTCGCCGCGGAGATGGACGCCAGCAGCGCTGGCATGATTCTGGCGCAGGCACTGCCCGCCTCTCCAGAAGAAAAGCAACAACTCCTTCTCCTTCAGGATCCCCTGGAGCGACTGCGCCGCATCATGGATCTACTCAATCAGCGCGGCGCGTAGGAACAAATACTAACGTTTCCCCTTGCCGTAAATATAGGTGGAAAAATCGGTATAGTCTTGTGAAAGATTACGGAAAAGGTGGTCGAGACTGATGATGGCCTGTTCCAGGATGTTCACCGTAATGTAAGGCTTCTCTACCTTTAAGCGCTGATAGCGGGCGCGGGTGAGGACCAACACCTGGGTATCGTCACTTTTGGCGAGGATGCGAGCACTGCGCGGCTGACGATCGAAAAAAGACATTTCTCCAGCCATCTCCCCATCACGTACCCGAACTACTTCTACTTCATCGCCGTCTGCGGTGTGGTGAACGATGGCCATTTCACCCTTGACGCAGAAGAACAGTGCCTCTCCTAGCGTACCCCATTCGGCAATCACCTGATCCGCATGAAATTGGGCATGAGTGACATACTCTGCAAGGGTCTGAATTTCGCTGATGGTCAGAGACTGAGCCAGATGATGCTGTTTGAGAAATTGGGTGATTTCTACGTGGGCAATGCCAAGCATGGTGCGTTCCTCTGGGAAGCGGATTTTTTATTATTATAGGGGTGGAAGAGGGATGAGGGACAGTGCCGGGTTTTGAATCCTGCTGTCGCCTCGCAGTATAATGCAGCATAGCCTCCGACGAGTATTCCCATGATACGTCCCAGTGGAAGAAGTGCTGACGCCTTGCGTCCGGTACAGGTCACCCGAAATTTTACCAAACATGCCGAAGGCTCGGTGCTGATAGCCTGCGGCGACACCAAAGTGCTGTGTACCGCCAGCGTCGAAGAAAAGGTGCCGTCCTTTCTGCGCGGTGCGGGCAAGGGGTGGGTGACGGCGGAATATAGCATGTTGCCGCGTGCAACCAGGGAGCGGGTCGCGCGAGAATCTGCCAAGGGGCGCATCGGTGGACGCACCCACGAAATTCAACGTCTTATCGGCCGTAGTCTGCGTGCGGCCGTAGATTTGCAGGCTTTGGGCGAGCGCACCATCTGGGTGGATTGTGACGTGCTTCAGGCCGATGGTGGGACCCGTACTGCAAGTATTACCGGCGCTTGTCTGGCGGTGGCCGATGCCCTGCAACGTCTGCGTGCGGCAGGGCGGATTCAGAAAAATCCCTTGCGGGACTGGGTGGCGGCTGTTTCGGTGGGCATCTACCAGGGACAGGCGGTGCTGGATCTCGACTATGCCGAAGACAGTAATGCCGACGTGGATATGAATGTGGTGATGACCGGTGCCGGCGCGTTTGTAGAAGTGCAGGGAACTGCGGAGGGCGCGGTATTCAGTGCGGAACAAATGACCGAAATGCTGGGGCTGGCGCGCAGGGGAATCGCTGAATTAGTGGCGCGTCAGCATCAGGAGTGTCCGGAAGCCCGTTCATGACACCCTTGCTGCTGGCCACCGGTAACGCGGGTAAGGTGCGTGAGTTGCAGCCGGTGCTCGCTGCCCATGGCTTTGCGGTGGTCGGTCAAACGGAGCTGGGTATTTCCAGTATTGCAGAAACGGGGTCTACCTTTGTCGAAAATGCGTTGCTCAAGGCGCGCCATGCCGCCTCACAAGGTGGTATGGCGACGCTCGCCGAAGATTCCGGGCTTTGCGTGCCTTACCTGCAAGGGGCGCCCGGCCTTTACTCCGCGCGCTATGCGGGTCCAGAGGCTAGTGCCGCCACCAACAATGCCAAGCTGCTGACGATGCTGGCGGGCGCGCGGGGAGCGGCCCGTGCTGCTTATTATGTGACTTGTATGGTCTTTCTGGAATCTGCCGCCGACCCCTCGCCCCTGGTGGCCCAGGGTTTCTGGCGGGGAATTATTGGTGAGCATTCTGCCGGGGGTGGGGGGTTTGGGTACGACCCGCTATTTTGGCCCGCAGGCGGGCTGCGCAGCGCGGCGCAGTGGAGTCTGGAAGAAAAAAACGCTTGCAGCCATCGTGCGTTGGCGCTACGCCGGCTGCTGGAACTACTAGCGGAACGTCAGGCACCTCCTCCCCAGCCACTATCACTCAATGACTGACGCAGGCGGATCAGGGCCCGTACCTGCAATTGCCTTACCGCCTCGCGGCTGACACCCATCCGTTCAGCGACGGCTTCCAGGGTCATGGGTGCATCGCCATGCATGCCGTAGCGAAACACCATGACCTCCCTCTGCTTTTCGTTGAGTTCCGCTAGATGCCAGCGCAGCGCTTTGCAGATGGCGTCACGGTCGTATTCGCTATCAGGACCGGCAATGTCGCCGACCACCTGTTCGATACGACTTGGCCCGTCGGATATTTCTTCGTCGAGAGAGAAGACCCGAATGTCGGCAAAATCCAGCGCGCGCATGGTGCTCTCGCGCACCCCAAGAGCTTCGCGGCGCTGCTCGCGGCGCACGTCGGTGCTGCTGTCTTCTTCCTCTCCGCGCTGCATATAAGCGTGCAGGGACTTGGCAAGATAGTCAGGCAGGCGTATGAAGCGAGAGCGGATGAGTGCCCGTTGCATGGCCTCACGAATCCACCAGGTCGCATAGCTGGAAAAGCGTGTTCCGAGCCCTTCCTGAAATCGGTCGGCGGCTCGCAGCAGGCCCATATATCCTTCTTGAAGGAGGTCCTCCTGACTGAGTCCTTTGTTGCGATAACCCCGGGCGACCGCTCTCACCAGGGGCATGTGGGCAGAGATGAGGGTGGCGCGAGCGCATTCGTCACCCTGACGCAGGCGATGGATGAGTTGCAGTTCCTGCTTTTGACTGAGAAACGGTCCACTGTTTTCGTCGTCTATAAAATCATCAAGAGGCGGCGGATCAATGGCGGGACCCATGTCAGGAATGTCTGAATCCCTTAATTCCCTAGCTTCAGTGTACATTTTGGCCTCTTGCGTTGATCACAAAGTGTCGCAACATTGTAATCTAATAATATAATTTAACAGGAGTTTCACTGTCCCCATATTAGCATTCTTTTTGATCTGCCTGTCAAGGGTCTGCAACGAGTATTTTGTGATTTTAGCAACAGAGCGCTGCCAGCATCGCGAAAAATAGTGCACTTAGCTGAGGTGTATTCACGGGTGGCCAGGGTTTTTTGACTATGTCCCTTGATCTGCCTATAATCCCGCCCTTTCTTGTTGTCCTTATCCAAAGAGGTCGGAATCCTTCTATGCCAACTGTTCGCGTCAAAGAAAATGAGCCCTTCGAAGTTGCGCTGCGGCGTTTCAAACGTTCCTGTGAAAAAGCGGGCGTCCTTACCGAAGTGCGACGTCGTGAGTTCTACGAAAAGCCCACGGAAGAGCGCAAGCGCAAGGCCGCTGCTGCCCGCAAGCGTTCCTTGAAGCGTATGCGTCGCCAGTCCATGCGTTTGGTCCGGCTCTACTGATGACACTGCGCGAACGCCTCCAGGAAGATATGAAGTCGGCCATGCGTGCCCGGGAAGCCGAGCGTCTGGTGACCATTCGTATGCTTCTGGCGGCGATCAAACAGCGCGAAATTGATGAGCGCCGTGAGCTTGATGATACCGAAGCGTTGAGCATCGTGGATAAGCTGATCAAGCAGCGCAAGGATTCTGCCAGTCAATTTGTCGCGGGTAACCGTCCTGACCTGGCGCAAAAGGAAGAGTCAGAAATCGTTTTTCTCGCGGTCTATCTGCCGGAGGCTCTGTCGTCTGCAGAGATTGATGGGCTGATTGCCGAGACGATGACGGCTGTAGCGGCCAGCGGTCCCAAAGATATGGGTAAGGTACTTACCGCCTTGCGCCCGCAGATGCAGGGACGTGCGGACATGGCCGCGGTGGCGGAAAAAGTAAAGGCCCGCCTTAGCATTTGATGGACGAGGACGCTGCTGCGGCCGGGATTATCCCTTGGCAGAACAGCTTCTGGCAGGCCCTGGATGCCAGTGATATGCGGAGCGCGTGGTCACAGCATTGTAGCCATATCTATGGTCGCAGATATGTTATGGCGACTACTCCTTGGGTGACGCTCGCGGAAATTCATGATCGTCTGAACTGGTCGCAGTGGCTGTCCCAGCGTATTGCCGCCGGTTTTTCTCTCCCTGTCGTTGATCTTCCCGATGTAAATATCCTGCTGGATCTGGCCCAGCGCCCTGGAGCCGTGCTTAGCGGGCGGGATTTGCGCGCGGTGCTCAATGTGCTGATGGCACAGAAAGACTACGCCGTAGCCTTGCGTCAGACCGAGGATGCCCTGACTGGGCTGGCGGCTGAGCTTGATCCGCCGGTGGCTTTGTCGCGCAGCCTCAACATGGCGTTGGATGAGGAGGGCGAGATCCTCGACACAGCCAGCTCTGACCTCGCGCTTCTGCGTCAGCGCCTGCGGGCCAGCCGCGGCGAATTGCAGCGTTTCTTGCAGAGCGTTCTGCGCAATCCTGACTGGCAGGAATACTGGCAGGATCAGGTCATCGTGCAGCGCAATGAGCGTTACGTGTTGCCGCTCAAGACCAGTCATAAAGGGCGCATCAAAGCGATCATTCATGACCGCTCGGCCAGTGGTGAAACCCTTTTTGTGGAACCGCTGGCTGCCGTTGAGCTGAATAATCAACTGGTTCAGGACCGGCGTGCCGAGTTGCAGGAGCAGGAGCGTATTCTCCGTGCCCTGAGCGCGGCGGTTGGGGAAGAGGTGCCGGGCATCGTTGCGGCCTTGCGGTATATGGGTCGCCTGGATGGGGCACGGGCGGGGCTGGAACTGGGTAATGCCTATGGCGGGATTTTGCCCAAGGTGGGCGTTGTAGCGGCGTTTGATCTGCAGGCCCTGCGCCATCCGCTACTCTGCCTGCGTCATCCGGGGCAGGTTGTGGGTAACTCGGTACATCTCGGGGCGGACGCGCACCAACTGGTGATTACCGGCCCCAATACCGGTGGCAAGACGGCCACCCTGAAAGCGGTGGGGCTCAATCATCTGATGGCGTATATGGGGTTGCCGGTGACGGCGGAAGGCACTCTGGGTTATTTCCGAAAGTGCTTTGCGGTCATCGGTGATGCCCAGGATATTCACACGGATCTTTCTACCTTTTCGGCGCAGGTGCAGCGTTTGCAGGAAGTGCTGGAGCATGCCGATGCCCACAGTCTCGTGCTCCTTGATGAGCTGGGCAATGGCACCGATCCACGGGAGGGGGGCGCACTAGCCCAGGCGGTGGCGGAGGCTTTGCTGGCGGCCAAATCCTGCACGCTGCTCACCAGCCATCTGGAAGTGATGAA
>JAKAVW010000082.1 GCA_021827445.1 Pseudomonadota bacterium | reverse complement strand
CGTGGCTTGTCCGACGCCTGCCCGATAAGTCCCGCAGCACCAGTCGCCGCGTGGGCAGGATCAGACAACCCTTAGCGAAAGCGGTCGTTCGCCTTGTTGCAATAACCAAGCCTGACATAACTCATCGTATTTTTCGTTCAGCCATACACTGTGAACAAAAAGGGGTTGATGGATCTGCGGCAAGGCGATCACGAGAAATCAACTCACCACAGTCACAACAGATACCGTAGGTGCCGGAGTGACAGCGAGCAAGAGCTGCGTCGATTTTCTTTAGAGCGAGCTTTTTACGCTCGACTAATGCAATAGCCATTGCCTGCCGCTGCATTGAGTCAGCACGAGAAAGGCGTCCTTGAGTGCTTTGATCGAGTAACACGGGCTTGACGTTATCGCCGATAGCCTCCAACTCGTCCAGCAGAGCATCACGTTCTTGGCTGAGAATGACGACTGCCTCTTTTATCCATGGATCCATATGTATCCCTTGCAAAATCAGCTCAATTTATTATCTGCGATGTGATAGTTCGGGTCATCGATATCAAAGGCGCAAATATCTTTTGCGTTGTTCAAAAGTTCCAGGCAGTCCTTGCAGAGGTGGCGTAACTGCAGGCGTTTCCCGCGACGTTCATACCGCTCCACCAAGGAGTTTATTGCCTCGATGGCCGAGTGATCGATGATTCTTGCCTTTTTAAAATCGATAATCACGTTCTCGGGATCATTCTTTGGGCTAAAGAGCTCCGAAAACTGATGCGCCGAGGCAAAGAACAAAGTTCCCTCTACCTCATAGATTCGGCGACCTTGATCATCATCATGAGCCTTGATCGTCATGTGCTTGGCATGCTCCCAAGCAAACAGCAGCGCCGATAAAATCACGCCAGTGACCACTGCTAGTGTGATATTGACAAAAATAGTCATTGCCGCCACGAGAATTCCGATGACGACATCAGCGGCGGGCAATTTGCCAAAAAAGCGCAGGCTACTCCACTCAAAGGTTTTTTCAACCACCACAAACATCACACCAACCAGGGCGGCAATGGGAACTTGCTCGATCCAATGGGAAGCAAAGAGGATGATGGCCATTAGAGCAATAGCGGTGGTAACGCCAGATAACCTTTTCAATGCGTTGTTAGTCACATTGATGATACTCTCACCGAGTAAGGCACAGCCGCCGGTTGCACCGAA
Organism: Pseudomonadota bacterium; assembly: GCA_021827445.1. GTDB lineage: Bacteria > Pseudomonadota > Gammaproteobacteria > Acidithiobacillales > Acidithiobacillaceae > Acidithiobacillus. The sequence goes on along the minus strand of JAKAVW010000082.1, from coordinate 9,107 downwards.
AAAACCGCTTACCAAGTTGCCAATGCCTTGCGCCATAGACTCCTTGTTGGGCTTACCCCGGGTGTCGGTCATTTCGTCGATCAGGTTGAGGGTTAGCAGGGTTTCGATCAGCGCATTGGCAGCGAGAATGAAAGAATAGGGGGCGACGATGATTAGTGTATGCCAGGAAAAGGGTACATCGGGGATGTGAAAACTTGGCAAATTACCAGCCAAATGCGCAATATCGCCCACCGTGGTAGTGGGAATATGAAAGAGGATCACGACGAAGGTGGTGACCAAAGCGCCAGCTAGGGTGGCTGGAATGGCTTTGGTCAGCAGGGGCAAGAGATAGATTACTGACATAGTCAGCGCTACGAGACCGAGCATGATGACTAATTGCATGCCGTGCATCCATTGCTCCACGCCCGAAGGCGTTAGCACCTTGAAATGGTCGATCTGCGCCAGAAAGATCACCACCGCTAGGCCATTGATAAAACCGAGATTTACCTGGCGCGGAATGATGCGCACATATTTGCTAAGTTTGGCTAGAGAAAAAATAATCTGAATGATACCCATCAATACCACGGCGGCAAAAACGTAATCGATGCCATATCGCAGCATAAGCGCCGTCATCACTACGGCGGTGGCGCCGCTGAAAGCAGAGACCATTCCTGGCCGACCACCCAACACGGAAGTGATCAAGACCATAAAAAAAGCGCCATACAATCCCGAGATCAGGGGAACATGGGCAACAAAGGAGAAGGCAATGGCCTCTGGTACCAGTGCCAGGGCAATCAGTAGTCCACTGAGCACATTAGTCTTTACTTCGGAAAAAGTGTATGACTCACGCATAAAGGCGTTCTCCAGGCAGAGAGCGGATTCTGTGTGCGGCCGCAGAATAGTGGCATCAACTAGAAGCAGCGATGTTAAGGGTTCGGAAAGACGATCCGAAATTTTATAAAAAAGAGGAGGGAGGAAAATCTTACACTGGTCGTCTACGCAACTAGGATGATATTGATAAAGTATAATATCAGAAAAAGATCATCCGTCAATGGCCAAGGTTCCCATAGAGATACAGAAGCCCGATAGTTCGCAGCGGTATCGTGGGTAAAAACAGCGTTAACGGTGGGCACGTGCCAATTTTCACGGTGCTGGCTAAAGAACGTCCGCTTCCAGTCTATACCGGTCATTCAGCAGATGGTAGAAGGGATACGCAGGTTTCGGAAGCATTCTCATTCCTACCAGCCTGCTTCTGTAGGCCCCCTCACCGAGTTCTGACTTCCAACCCAACGCAAGTCCAGATAGTTCAGCTTTTTGGTCAGCGAGTCCATGGATTTTCAACCGGATTATGCATATAGCCAAAAAAAGCAGTTACGGTCCGGCCAGAGCAGGAATCGCCCCACCTGGTAACCACGGTGATTGGGTAATTTGGGCGACGATGTAGCGCACGAGGAGGTCCCATGGCTGGTGAGACCATAGGCGACCTCATCGCGGGTCTGGTCGCCTTTCATGTCCACGGCAACACGCTGGATGAGAAAAGTCCGACCGAGGGGTTGGACCCTGTGGCATTAGCCGGGCACGCGGACGCACGCATGACGGCGCGTTATATTCGCCAACATGATACTGTAGTTGCCGTTCCGGCAAAAATGGCCGAGTTTTAGACATGGCTCACATGAAATTAGACAAATTTTAGACATGACATCGCAACCAATTGATTCAACAGAGCTTAAATTACACACTCCCATGATGCGCCAGTACTTCGAGCTCAAGGAACAGTGCCCGGACGCCCTGCTGTTCTACCGCATGGGGGATTTCTACGAACTGTTTTTTGACGACGCTGAAAAGGCCGCGCAGCTCCTCGGCATCACCCTCACCAGCCGCGGGCAGAGCGCGGGAAGGGCCATTCCCATGGCCGGGGTACCCGTCCAGAGCGTAGATGGCTATCTCGCCAAGCTGGTGCGTCTGGGCGAACGGGTGGCCATCGGTGAGCAGATCGGCGACCCCGCTACCGCCAAGGGCCCGGTGGAACGCGCCATCGTGCGGATCATCACCCCCGGCACCATCGTTGATGGTGCCCTGCTGGATGCCGGACAGGAGCCCCTGCTGCTGGCCCTGTGTCCGGAAGGCGCACGTTGCGGCATGGCCTGGCTGAATGCCGCCGGCGGCCACCTCATGGTGCGTGAAGTGGTCAACACCGCCGTCGCGGATATTCTCGCGCGCCGCCCCGCCGCCGAAATCATCGCCCCGGAAGATACGCCGGTTCCCGCCGGAGTCGACCCGCAAAAATTGCAATTTCTGGAGAAAACCGGCTTTCAGACGCGACGCAGCGATGCGGTACTTGAACGCTATTTTGGAGAACGGCTGGTTGGTTTCGGGTGTAATGACTGGCCCCTCGCCTTGCGCGCTGCCGCTGCACTCCTGAACTATGCCGAGACCCGGCTGCGCAGCAGTCTGAGTCAAATCCAGCGGATTCATCCGGAGCGCGCCGAGGAGGAGCTCCATCTCGATGCGACCGCTTTGCGGGCGCTGGAGGTGGTGGAAAGCTTGCAGGGGAATGGCCCCACGTTGCTCACCTTGCTGCAAAAAACCCAGACCACCATGGGTGCGCGCCTGCTCCGCCGCTGGCTCTTGCGGCCGCTGCGGCAAGGCCCCGTGGTGGCGGCCCGCCAGGAAACCGTCGCCGCGCTCACCCAAGGCAGCGGACCGGTTGCCATTCAGAAGGCCTTGCACGGTATCGCGGACGCCGAACGCATTCTCACCCGTATCGCCCTGAACAACGCCAGCCCCCGCGATCTCGCCCAGCTCCGCAGCACCCTCCAGGCACTCCCCGGACTACGACTCGTCCTCCAGGAAACGGGGCATCCCGCCCTGGACGTCTTTCAGGAGCGCATAGCGCTTTTCGTCACTCTCCGCACCCTGCTGGAGGAGGCCCTGGTGGACACCCCGCCCATGACCCAGCGGGATGGAGGCTACATCCGCGCCGGCCACGATACGGAGCTGGATCGCCTGCAGCAACTCAGCCGGAATCTGCAGGAAGTGCTGCGTGACCTGGAGCAGCAGGAGCGCCAGCGCACCGGCATCGCCCAGCTCAAAATCCAGTTCAACCGGGTACATGGTTTTTATATTGAAATCGGCCGCAGCTACCAGGGTCCCATTCCCGACGACTATCGCCGCCGCCAGACCACCAAGAACGCCGAACGTTACATCAACGATGCGTTGAAAGCGATCGAAGACCAGGCCCTCTCGGCGGAAAGTCTGGCCCTGAGCCGGGAACGTCTGCTCTTCACGCAGCTACTGGAAACCATATCACCCGAGGTGTCGACCTTACAGGACGCCATGACCGCAGTCGCTGAACTGGACGCGCTCAGCACGCTGGCCGAGCGCGCTGTCACCCTACACTGGTGCGCCCCGCATTTCGTCACGGAACCGGTGTTACACATCCATGACGGCCGTCATCCCGTCGTCGAAGCTCAAATCGGCGGCAATTTTGTCCCGAACGACCTCGATTTTGACGAAGAACGGCGTATGTTGCTCATTACCGGTCCGAATATGGGCGGCAAATCCACCTACATGCGGCAAACGGCGCTCATCGTCCTGCTGGCCCACATTGGCAGTTGGGTGCCTGCCCGCGAAGCGGTCATCGGCCCCATCGACCAGATTTTTACCCGTATCGGCGCTGCCGACGATCTCGCCGGAGGCCGTTCCACCTTCATGGTGGAAATGAGCGAAACGGCCCGTATCCTCCACCTCGCCACGGCACAAAGCCTGGTGATTCTGGATGAAATCGGTCGGGGTACGGCCACCCACGACGGCCTATCCATCGCCTGGGCTACGGCGGAAGCCCTGGCGGAACGGGGCGCCTGCACACTCTTTGCCACTCACTATTTCGAATTGACGGAGCTGGATCTACCCGGTTTGCGCAATGCCCATCTCGACGCGCTGACACAAGGCGATCAGGTTGTGTTTCTACATCGGGTGGAGAGTGGTCCAGCCGCGCAGAGTTACGGCTTGGCGGTCGCCCGGCTTGCCGGGGTTCCTGACCCGGTTGTGCAGCGCGCCCGCCAACGCCTCAGTCAACTGGAAGAAAGCTCCAGGCCGTCGCTCAGCCATACGGCGCCCGCCCAACTCTCCCTCTTCCAGGCAGCTCCCCATCCGGCGGTATACCGGTTGAGTCAGGTGGAACCGGACCAGCTCAGCCCCAGACAGGCCCTAGACCTAGTCTATGCACTCAAAGAACTGGCGCGGCAAGACGGGTGACGAGATCTCTATCACCAACCGTTCATCACACAAAAACTCAGCGCCTTTTGGGGGATATCCCCGTGGCCTGATGTCCACGCGAGGATTTCCCGCAGCAGTCCGGCTCCGCCGCCGTCGGCTTGACACCCTATTACCAGGCCCATAAAATCGTTAAACATGTAGCCTTCGCGATACGCCGCAGTAGCCATTGGGCGCGTTGTGGCTAGGTACGCAGACTGGCTTGATAATTGCCTCGATGCGCGCGCAAGCGCAATCCCCCACCAAATGAAGGAACCGACGAATGAGTGAACAGACGCTACCTTGGGACGAAGACGCACTGCAACGCATGGAGAAGATGCCCTCTTTCGTGCGCAACATGGCCAAGGCCAAAATCGAGAAGGCAGCCAAGGAGGCTGGCGAATCGAAAGTCACCGCCGCGTTTCTCGATGCCAACAAAGGGAAAATGATGGGTTAGCAATGATCCTGCACCTTTTCAAAAAATCATGAATTGGCCTCAAGAACACCTGGCCCAAAGGACTATGGGCCAGCATCCTTCCTACAAGCATACTCAGTCGTCTGTGGATCAGGAAACTTGGGTGATCCTCTGTTGCCGACGATGATACTATTTTGTCCGCTAACAGTTGCCGCAGGAATTGTGGTGGACCATTTCATTTTTAAGGCTGCCCCAGAAGCTCTCGGGGGCGTTATCGCAATAATCGCCTTTTCTCGACATGGAAGCTACGATCCTGCCGGTCGGGCCGTCGTCGCGACTTGTAGCAAGGTATACGCCAGCGCGATGGCCGTACCCACCTCTGGGCGTAGGGCTCCAGCCCAGAGATAAGGCTATGGACGTGGCTTTTGGCAGGCTTACGCCAGAAATTACACAGAGAAAAATAAAGGCGCTAATGGTAACGCCTGACATTTTGTTTTATCTGGTGGGCGGTACAGGGTTCGAACCTGTGGCCCCTGCCGTGTGAAGGCTCCTGACATGCAAATAAGCCTTGTAAAATAACGGCATTGCGCGGCTATGCAAGGCAGATATGGCATAAAAATGCACTCAGAATGCACTCAGACTCGCGGTACACCAAGTCTTATTTGATCTGGTCCGCCAGATCCGTTTCGACGATCTCCAGCAGCGATCGATCACCACATAGGAATATCGAGGCAGTTGAGTGCGCGGGATGAATCTGACATCCAAGTCCAAGGCCATTCAGCCGATCTTTAGTAACATGCCGCCGACGGGCTATCGGAGTGGTGCCCCACGTCCCCAGCTTCAGCTTTAAATAGGCAGCTAGGTCGAACAGGCTCACCTCTGTTCCATGCGCACGCCAGCGCTTCGGTGTGAATGGCTGCCAAAGTGCAACCGATCTATTCACCGGCTGCGCAGGCGTGGAACCGTATGCCCGGCATCGGGACTCGTATGGGTCAGGATCTATCTTGATAACCAGATTCGCCCCAGCCCAGCCTAGAGCGTCATCGCCGAGGCGCGTCCAAGATAACACCAAGAGCTTCGCCTTTTCGTAGGGCAATGGAGCTTGCACTGGAAGCAGGTCAGCCAACATTTCAAGCTCTTTCCCCAAGTCTTGCGGGATTATACTGAGAGCTGCATCACTCATCGTCAAGATCTTCCTCTGGCTCTGCTTTCTGCAAATGGTCAACCGGGTGGCGATAGCCATTTATAGCCCAGGCTGCAGCGATAAGCAGGTCCGGCGCCCCGTCCTCGATAAACGCCGCGCCGCAAAGCAGTTCGTCGGGCGCTTCGATTTCTTTGTAGTTCATCACCACTCCCTTTCTGGGTTCTTGTCTGGTATAGATCAGGCGCGGGTGATCCCCCAGTATTTATCTCCCACTCCTTCGATCTATACCCAAACGGTTTCTGATATGGACGGAGGACAACTCAATGTTCCAAGGTACTTTCATCACCGCTCTACAAATGGCAGTACGCCGACAATCAATATTGGACTTCAACGGGACCAGGGCGAACACTACGGTGACCAGTACAGCAAACCACTACGGCTTGTAACCATGCGACGACTATCAAATCTTGCGTTTAATCAGGAGTTCCCTGAAGCCTCTGGCCTGTCCGGTATCCCTTCGGATAACCAGGTTCGGATTGCTCGGGATACCGGCAATCCCTATGATCGGGATGCCGTGGGAATCTGGCTTGGTGGACACCCGAAAACGCCCATAGGTTGGCTTTATCGTAAAGACGGCAACCGTGATGCCGTACTGCAAAAGCTTGACGCTGGGGGAGAGATCTCGGGGCACATCGAGCAACGCATCCGCAGAAGAGGTGAGAAGCCCCGGAAAGTTGTGGTATTTTGGCTATGAAGGATCGTTGCTCCATAATCTGATTGATGTGGGGCCCAGAGGGAAGGAGGATGTCTGACGACCGCAATGTTATGAAAAACGATGCACACACCGAAGACTTGGCGCTATCGTTGAATCGGATTACTCCATGCCGCATAATTGCTGCTAAAATCGTTGGGAGTCGGGGCCAGCTTGTACGGCAGTTCAAGACTGATTGCGAACGTTCAGCAATGGAAAGCAAATGACTTATAGTCCTATTTTCCGCCACCATCCACCATGCTTATAATAGCTCACCATGACGAACGTACATCCTTTTCCCAAACGCCCCGCGCCTAAAAAACACAAACACAACCATCCCGCCACAGGACCGGCTTTTTTTGTTCAGGACCCCGATGGGGAGTCTGTAGACGTGCTGACGATGATCATTCCGTGCTTATCGGATTGGCTCCCAAAGACATCATATGTGGTGTGAAGCATCTTTCATGAGCACAACCTATTGTATGGGAAATGTTACGTTGGGAGACAACCCAATAAGCACGGATCATTCTAGCGGGCAGCATGTATCTGAACCCTACGGATGAACAGCCGCCCGACGATCTGCCCACAACCCAACTGCTACGCACTATGGATGGCCTGGATGCCATTACGGATGCCGCCAATATTCTGGTGACGCACGCCAGAAATCACCCAGAAGGCTTCGACCAGGGTGCTGTGGATCATCTGGTCCACCAAGGTAACCAGGCTTACAAGGTGGTCCGCAAACTGTACGACATGTTGCCCTCGAATGATTTCATCATATCGATGGATAGCTATGGGCCAGATCTCATGGCAGAATATGCCACCAATGCGGCCATTGTCGTCACGACGAGCTTTGCTCTGGATCTGCTGGCGTTTTATTACGATCCATTCATTAAGACTGGCAAAGACCAGCGGAAGGCCATGTTCAGAGATTTCCAGGGGGCTTATCAAGAGGCCAGGGATGAATGTCAGTCCGCACGAAAGGTCATGAATTCCTGATCAAGGAGCTATCATCAGCACACAGAGCCATGCAAAAGGCCATGAGGAAACTATGACAGTCACGAAAGTAGAACTGGCTAATCATCTGTGGGAAACCATGGGGACGACGCATAAAGAAGCAGTGCAAATGGTTGAGGCTTTCTTCGACAACATGCGAGAATGTATTGTTGAGCATTCGGAACTTATGTTATCGAACTTCGGCAGATTTGCCGTGCGGGATAAGGCACCGCGCCCGGGGCGCAATCCAATAACTGGACAGCCCCATGTGATCAAGGCGCGGCGGGTGGTAACATTTTCTGCCAGTCCGCTTTTGCGTGCACGATGTAATCCAGATTTACCGTTATCACCGAAGATCAAACGTCGGAAATCCGGGTTGAATGTTGCATCTGAGGCCGAATAACCGCTAAACTTCTGTCTACTATTTTACTTCCAAGAGATCGGCATGAATAAAACAGAATTTGTCGCAGCATTGGCCCAGCATGGGGCAATGTCCAAGGTGGACGCGGAAAAATTGTTTCAGGTGTTTCGCCACACAGTGGAAACAGAACTGGCTGCGGCCGGGAAAATTGTTTTTCCCGGATTTCTCACCATTGAGGTCGTAGACAGGCCAGCAAGAAAGGCACGCAATCCCGCCACGGGTCAGGAAATCGACGTTCCCGCCAAGAAAAGCATCAAGATCAAGGTGGGCAAAGAGTTTGCAGACAAGGTCAACAACTAAAGGAAATCAAAATGGTAGAGAAGAAAACCCGTATTCGTCGTAGCGCTGAGCAGCGTCTGGCCGAACTCGAAAAGAAGCAGTTGGAAATTATGGAGCGCCAGAAAGCAGCGATAGCGAAAATCGAAGAAGAGAAGAAGCGTTTGTTGAAGACTCCTTCCGCGAGAAAAGAAAGCGTGGAACAGGAGAAACGCTTTGCACGGGCATTGCAGGTACTGGCACCGGAATGGGATATGCGCCATGTGATCGCGGCGGTGGAACTCGCAATGGCTGAGGACATGGATCGCCTGCAGGATCGTGGTGAAAAACTGCTGGAAGAACACGGCAAAGCGCATCGGGGACGTCGTCCCAGGAATGGATGATCATATTTATATTCATCACCAGATCGTTCGAGCAATAAGCGCCAACCATGATCCAGGGTGAGCGTTTGGCCGATGAGGCCGACGTTGGCGCGAAGAATACAGAAGAGTATTTGCTGGATGCATTGGCTCGTCAACGCGCTGCATCGGTGCCCCAAGAAGAGCCTGATGAAGACGCTGAGGGGCATCGCTACTGTCTGGATTGCTCCGAAATTATCCCCCTGGAACGGATACAGGCTGTGCAGGCAGTGCGTTGTGTTACCTGTGCAACACAACGGGAACGCTTTGCTAAACTGTCTAAAGGGAGGGGTGGTGCAGGACGTATCATGAACGACGAGAAAGGGTTTGATGGAAAATAACGTGTTAATCCTCACGACCAATGAATGTCCAGGCATGCGCTTGGTGCGCGTCATTGGTCCTGTTTACGGCACCTCTGTACGGTCCCGGAACATGGTCGGCAATTTTCTGGGCGGCATCCGGGCGGTGTTTGG
>JAKAVW010000081.1:5871-10314 GCA_021827445.1 Pseudomonadota bacterium | reverse complement strand
ACCAGAGGAGAGGAGAGGAGAGCAGTGACTATTCCCACTCAATCGTAGCCGGAGGCTTTGATGAAATATCGTAGACCACGCGATTCACACCAGCAACTTCATTGATGATCCGGGTGGAGATGCGACCCAGCACTTCATAGGGTAGATGCGCCCAGTCGGCAGTCATTCCATCCGCCGACTCCACGGCGCGCAAAGCAATGGTTTCATCATAGGTCCGCGCATCCCCCATCACGCCCACGCTACGCACCGGCAGCAACACCGCAAAGGCCTGCCAGAGGCGGTCATACAATCCGGCCTCGCGGATTTCTTCCATGACAATCCGGTCAGCACGGCGCAAGACTTCCAGTCGCTGCTCGTCAATCGCACCCAAACAGCGGATAGCGAGGCCCGGTCCGGGAAAGGGCTGACGACCGATCACTGTTTCGGGCATGCCCAGTTCACGGCCCAGCTCCCGCACTTCATCCTTGAACAACTCACGTAAAGGCTCGACCAGTTGCAGGTGCATGCGCTCCGGCAAGCCACCCACGTTATGGTGGGACTTAATGGTTGCGCTCGGGCCCTTAAAGGAAATGGACTCGATCACGTCGGGATACAGGGTACCCTGCGCCAGAAAGTCGGCACCTTCCAACTGCTTCGACTCTTCCTCAAAAATCTCGATGAACAAATTACCGATGGCTTTGCGCTTCTTTTCGGGATCGGTAACATCCGCAAGCACTTCCAGAAAACGTTGACGAGCATCGACTACCTGCAAGGGAATCTGGAAATAATTGCGGAATACGGTAGCTACCTTCTCCGCTTCGCCAAAGCGCAGCAAGCCGTTATCCACAAAAATACAAGTGATCTGATCGCCGATAGCGCGATGAATGAGCACCGCAGCCACAGCCGAATCCACTCCGCCGGAAAGCGCGGCAATAACCCGACCCTTACCCACCTGGGCGCGGATCGTCGCTACTGCCGTATCCACGTAGGAGTGCATGGTCCACTCACCGGTGCATCCGCAAACGCCACGCACAAAGGCGGTGAGCATCTCCGCCCCGCGGGGCGTATGGGCCACCTCCAGATGGAACTGCACGCCGTAGAAGTTACGGACGGGGTCACCAATAGCCGCCAGTGGCGAATTGGCACTGCTGGCCAGCACCCGGAAACCATCGGGCATGGATTCAATCCGGTCACCATGACTCATCCAGACTTCTTCGGCCTCACCGGCAGCGCCAAAGGGCAGCAAGGGACCAACCGCCTCTTTGATCTGAATATGCGCCCGGCCATATTCCCGATGCTCCGCCTTACCCACCCGTCCGCCCAGCAACTGCGCCATCAATTGCAGACCGTAACAAATACCCAGGATCGGCAGACCCAGGGCAAATAAGCCTAGATCAACCGTCGGTGCCTCAGCATCATGCACCGAGGACGGTCCGCCGGACAGAATAATCCCCTGGGGCTCCCAGGTCTGGATGTCCGCCAGTGGCATGTTATAGGGATGAATTTCACAATAGACGTGGGCCTCACGCACCCGCCGCGCGATAAGTTGGGTGAACTGTGAACCAAAATCGAGAATCAGGATGCGTTCTTGCATGTTCAATCCACCCGGTAATTAGGTGCTTCTTTGGTGATATTCACATCGTGAACGTGGCTCTCGCGCACACCTGCCTGGGTAATCTTGATAAAGCGGGCACGGCTGCGCAGTGCCGATAAATCTTCCGCGCCCAGGTAGCCCATGCTGGAGCGTAAGCCACCGAGGAGCTGATGAATGACTTGTCCGGCCGGCCCCTTGTAGGGAACCCGGCCCTCCACCCCTTCCGGCACCAGCTTCGGCGCTTCCGGGCTGGCATCCTGAAAATAGCGGTCGGCAGAGCCCTGTTGCATCGCGCCCAAAGACCCCATGCCACGATAAGCCTTGTAGGAGCGGCCTTGGTAGAGTTCGATTTCCCCCGGCGCCTCATCGGTGCCCGCCAGCAAACCGCCCACCATAACCGTATGCGCTCCCGCTGCCAAAGCCTTGGCGAAGTCCCCGGAAAAGCGGATACCACCGTCGGCAATGAGCGATACGCCGGTACCCACCAGCGCGTCCGCCACATTACTGATAGCCGTGACCTGCGGCACACCAACACCGGCAACAATACGGGTGGTGCAGATGGAACCAGGCCCGATACCTACCTTGACGGCGTCAGCGCCCGCTTCCACCAATGCCAATGCCGCTTCTGCGGTAGCAATGTTGCCGCCAATCACATCCACTTCAGGAAAATGATCTTTCACCCAGCGCACCCGGTCGAGCACCCCCTGACTGTGACCATGGGCGGTATCGACGATGATGACATCCACTCCCGCCTCAGCCAGTGCCTGTACCCGCGCGTCAGTACCTTCACCAACACCCACCGCTGCGCCCACCAGTAGACGACCTTGTCCATCACGGCAGGCCAACGGGTGTTCTATGGCTTTACGGATGTCTTTGACCGTGATCAACCCGCGCAACTCAAAGCGTTCATTAACCACCAGCATTTTTTCGATACGATACTGATGCAGCAAGGCCTTCGTCGCATCCAGACTGGTGCCTTCCGGTACCGTGACCAAACGCTCGCGCGGGGTCATGACGCTGCTTACCGGAGCATCCATGCGCGTCTCAAAGCGCAGATCGCGGTGGGTCACAATACCCTCCAGGCGCTCGCCATCCACCACCGGCACGCCGGAAATCCCATGCTCGGACATTATCTGCAATACCTTGCGAATACTCACATCGGCGCGGGTAGTAATAGGATCTTTAATGACCCCTGACTCGAATTTTTTGACCCGCCGCACGAGTGCTGCCTGTTGGTCCGGCGACATGTTTTTGTGAATGATGCCGATACCTCCCTCTTGCGCCATCCCGATGGCCATGGCGGCCTCGGTCACCGTATCCATCGCCGCCGAGAGCAGTGGAATATTCAGGCGGATGCGGCGACTGAGCTGGGTCGCAATTTGCACATTACGGGGGAGCACTTCCGAATGGGCGGGGACGAGAAGAACATCGTCAAAAGTGAGGGCTTCGCCAATCAATTGCATCGTGGTTCACCTAACAAGAAGGGGGCCGGGTGGTGATCTACCAGCTCCATGGCTAAAGGCATCCCGCACTATACCCAAGCAAGCACCTTTTTTCCAGCCTCGATTGACGTGGCGGACGCACTCTTGTAGCTTTCTTCGTCAGTCCAATCAGCGACGCCACTGCTCAAGAATTTCAAAAATCATGACCATTTCGATCATTATTCCCTGCCACAATGAATCTGGAAACATCGCGACACTCTATGATCGTGTCTGCGCCGTTATGGACCAATCTGGCGAATCCTGGGAAATGATTTGTGTCAACGATGGTAGCAGCGATGACACTCTGATTCAGTTAATCGCTCTGCGCCACCAGGACGAGAGAGTACTTATCATTGATTTGTCAAGAAATTTTGGGAAGGAAGCAGCTCTTACCGCGGGGCTCGATGCCACCTTGAGTGATGCCGCCATCCCGCTGGATGCTGACCTGCAAGATCCCCCCGAACTGATTCCCGAACTGCTCGCCCAATGGCGGGATGGTTTCGATGTGGTTAACGCTGTGCGCCTCTCCCGCGAAGGAGAGTCGTGGCTGAAACGCGCCTCCGCGCATGTCTTTTATCGAATCATCAACCGCATGAGCGATGTCGAGATACCACCCGATACAGGTGATTTCCGACTGCTCTCCCGTCCGGTTCTGGATGCCCTGCAGGCACTCCCTGAACGCCGACGCTTCATGAAGGGTTTGTTCGCCTGGGTAGGCTTTCGCAGCACGAATGTTTACTACCATCGCGCGCCCCGCCATGCGGGAAGGACTACTTGGAATTATTGGCGGCTATGGAATTTCGCCGTAGAAGGTATTACTTCTTTTAGCCAGGTACCCCTGCAGCTCGCTGCTTATCTGGGCTTTCTGGTTTCATTACTGGCCTTTCTCTATGCCATCTGGCTGGTAATCAGCACCCTTGTATATGGAAACCCGGTAAAAGGCTATCCATCCATAATGGTTACCCTGTTGTTCCTGAGTGGCGTGCAACTCATGGCCCTGGGGGTGATCGGTGAATACCTCGGTCGAATCTATGAGGAAAGCAAGCAAAGGCCGGTGTACCTGGTCAGACAGGCTTGGGGGATGGTCAATGCACCCAACACGATTCAATCGAATGACAATCCATAAACAGGCTTTGCGTGGCACTATTTACATTCATACCCCAACATTCACTGTAACTGAATTGCAGCACCACAAATCGTTTCGCTTTCCATGACCGAATTTTATGCTCCACTCGATATTTCTTATTGTTGAATATTGAGCATGTTAAGCCTTTGTCAATAAACGTATATCTCTAGCAGCCTGTCGGACTTTCACGGGTCAGTCTATTGAGGTATAATTATTTATAATTCAATATGATGAGTGAACGATGGCCCACTTTATCGACCCCG
>JAKAVW010000081.1:0-5861 GCA_021827445.1 Pseudomonadota bacterium | reverse complement strand
AAAACCACCTAAAAAATGGCGTTTTCAAAAAACCATGGGGGGGGATGGGTGGCAGTCCGAAGCTAAAACCGACGGGCTGCTAGTATACCGAGATAATCCTGCGGTTTAGCCACCCCCGTAACCTCCCCTTCCGGCCACCACTGCTTTTCCGCAACTTTTCAGGTACACTGTGGCCCAGATTACGTCCCACCAACCCAGAGAGCACCCTTGGTATCCATAAAAGACTTCATTACCAAGCAGTTGAACCTGCCAAACCCCGCCGCCGAAACGGCGGTGATGCCCTCGCCGCTATCACCCGGCGTCCCCGGTGCACGAGTGACGCCACGTAACGAGCATAACGTTTCACGACGTCAGATCAGTGACGGGGCCTTGCAGGTCCTCAATGGTCTGCATCGCGCCGGTTTTCAGGCTTATCTGGTCGGCGGCAGCGTCCGCGATCTGCTGCTGGGACGGGAGCCTAAGGATTTCGATGTCGCGACGGACGCGCACCCGGAACAGGTCCGCAAGCTGTTTCGGCGCAACGCCCGCCTCATTGGTCGACGCTTCATCCTGGTGCATGTCCAGTTTGGCCACGAGATCATCGAGGTGGCCACCTTCCGCGGCAGCGCGAACGGCAAGAAAAGCGAAACCAGCGAAACAGGGCGCATCTTGGCAGACAATGTCTACGGCTCACTTGAGGAAGATGCCCGGCGCCGGGATTTCACCGCCAACGCACTCTATTACAACATCGCCGACCGCAGCATTCTGGATTTCTCTACTGGAATGGAAGATTTGCAAGCCGGTCGCCTGCGCGTCATTGGCGATCCGGAGCAACGTTACAGTGAAGACCCGGTGCGGATGCTGCGGGCTGTTCGTTTTGCTGCCAAGCTGGGATTTATCATGGATGCAGCCGCACAGGCGCCCATAGCGGCCTGCCGCGAGCGCCTGCAGGAGGTGCCCTCAGCACGGTTGTTCGAAGAAACACTGAAACTTTTTCTGAACGGTAATGCGCAAACCAGTTTCGAACACCTGCGCCAGCAGGGGCTATTTGCTGCATTGTTTCCGCAGGTGGATGCGCTCCTCGACAATGCGGAATACGGCACGACGCATACATTGTTGCAAGGCGCGCTGGCGGGCACCGATACGCGGGTACGTGACGGCAAATCGGTAACACCTGCATTTCTCTTCGCCGCACTGCTCTGGCCTGCCCTGCAACAGCAAAGCCAGTTGCTCGAACAACAGGGCAAACCCGCCACAGTCGCCTTGCAGCAGGCCGCCAGCGACGTGCTGCAGGAATGCATCGGGCGGGTTTCTGTCCCTCGTCGCTTCGCTCTGCCTATGCGCGAAATCTGGGATTTGCAGGCGCGTTTTATGCGGCGTGGCGGGCGTCGCCCTCACGCGCTGCTTGCCCATCCACGCTTTCGCGCAGCCTTTGATTTCCTGAGTCTGCGCAGTCAGGGCGGCGAAATACCCGCCACGTTGGTGGAATGGTGGGAACAATTCCAGACCGCAGATCATGATGGTCGGCGGATCCTCATCGAACAGGCCCGCCTCGATGAAACCGGACAGGAACCAGCGTTGGGACCACTCCCGGCGACATCACGTCGCCGTCCCCGGCGGCGGCGACGGCGCGGTAATCGTCCTGATCAGGACGATATGGCCCAACCGGGCGGCGCGGACGGCAGCCATGACAACGGACAAACCGACAACAACTAATCCGGATCCCCTCATTTTTACGGGACACGACTCGCCGGACACGTACAGTGCCATTCCAAGTGCAGGCCAGTTACCCGCCACACAAATTCACCAGATGCTGCAACAGCAATGGGGAGAGGCACTACTACAACGCCTGCACGTCATCGGCAGGACTGCTGCGGCACTTGGCACGCCGGCCTACCTTGTCGGCGGCTGCGTCCGCGACTTTCTGCAAAACCGCCCCGCACCAGACATTGACCTGGCCATTGAGGGTGATGTTCGTGCCGTCGCCGAAGCTTGTTCCACAGAACCGTCCGGCGTGCAATGTACCTATCATCCGCATTTCGGCACCGCTATCCTCCAATACCCCGATGGATTCCAACTGGATCTGGCGCGCTGCCGGATAGAACATTATCCGGCGCCAGCCGCACTACCGGAAGTGCAACCTGGTGATATTCAGACAGACTTGATCCGCCGCGACTTCACCATCAACGCCATGGCCATCTCTCTGGATCCGGAAAAGTTTGGCGACTTTCTGGATCCCTATGGAGGTCGTATGGATCTCCAGCGACGCCTGCTGCGAGTGCTCCATCCCCTTTCTTTTCTGGACGACCCCACTCGTATCCTGCGCGGACTCCGTTTCGCCGTGCGCTTCCAACTCCAATTGGAAACTGGCACACGCGGTCTGCTGGAGGGGGCGTTAACCCAGGATATTTTCGCCCGACTCAGCGGCGCGCGTTTATGGCGTGAGCTGAAGTATCTGCTCGAACTCAGCGACCTCCCTGCAGCCTTAGAAGAGCTGGATGCCTGGCAGTTATGGCCACTGTTGCGCCCGACCCGGCCGGAACTGGAGGCCCTTCTCGCTCAGATACAACGTGGTCAACAGGAAATCAACTGGTTTCACTACCATTTCCCCGATGAGAACCTCTGCGATACCGCCGTTTTGCTGACTATACTCTGGCGGGATAGCCCTTGGGCGGCGGCGGAGAAACGCTTACACTATTGGCCGCTGGCTGGTGGGCGCCATATTCTGAGTGATCTGCACCTGCTGTCAGAAATGCCTGTGGCCCTGGCGAAGGCAAGTCACCCCAGTGCAGTGGCGCGATTATGGGAGTCGCTGTCGCTGCCAGGCATTCTGGCACTGCTCGCCGAGTACCCGGAAACCGGTGCCATCACTGAAAGTGGCCATTACTACCTGCTGAAACAGCGCGGTCTGACATCACCACTCAATGGTAAGGATCTGCAGGCCATGGGTTTGGCGCCCGGCCCACAGCTTGGTAAGGTACTGCGTCGCCTGCACGATGCCCGCCTGGATGGCGAGATTGAAGACAAGGAAACCGCCCGACAATGGCTTATCAGACAAGGCATCCTGCCATCCATCCAACCGTAATTGCCTGGATCAGTATTGGCAGCAACCTGAACCTGCCCGTGGCACAGGTGCGACATGCGCTGGGGGCCCTGGTCGCTGTACCGGAAAGCACCCTCCTGTGGCAGTCCCGTCTCTACCAGACAGCACCCGTGGGCGGTGTCACCCAGCCTGCGTTCATCAATGCAGTCGCCCGCCTGCAAACTGCATTGCAACCCCGCGCCCTCCTCAGCCATCTGCAAGCATTGGAGGCAGCCGCAGGACGCCACCGCGCCGACGAAATTTACTGGGGTCCCCGGGTGCTGGACCTCGACCTGCTGAGTTACGGAACTACCCATTCTACGGACCCGGAACTCACCCTGCCCCACCCCCGCTTGCACGAGCGGGCCTTCGTGCTCATTCCCCTTGCCGAATTCGATCCGGAACTAATCATTCCCGGTTGTGGGCGTATCGCCGATCACCTGCCCGCCGTAACCGGGCAGCCCATCACCCGTATTCCTGACGACACGCAGGAAATGTCTGCGTGCAACGCCCGTTCTGCCCAGGCATGACCAATCCCCGCATCATCAGTATCGAAGGTCCGATGGGTGCTGGCAAAACCAGCCTGGCGCGGCAACTGGGCCAGGCACTGGGCGGACAAATCATTCTCGAAGCACCGGCCCAAAACCCCTTTCTCTGCCGTTTCTACCAGGGACCAGGTGCGGCGCTGGCGACGGAGTTACAGTTTTTGATGCAACGTCGGGCACAGTGGCAGCATCCCGGCGATAAGCATTGGATCATCAGCGACCATAGTGCGCGCAAAGACGAAATTTTCACTCCCCTCACCCTGGATACAGAAGAGCTTCGTCTTTTCCAGGCCTTGCGCATGGCTCTGGACTACCACCCCGCACCGGCAGACCTGATGATATTCCTGGATGCGCCACTGCCGATCCTGCTGGAGCGAATCCGGGTCCGTGGAGATGCCTACGAACAGGCATTGACAGCGGATTATCTGGAGCGGGTGCAGGCGGCTTACCGTGCGTGGCGGGCAGACTATTCCTGGCCCTGCCTGGATATCGACTCGGCGCAGGTGGATTTTGTCCACGATCCGCGGCACACTGAGCAGTTGATCGACACAGTCAGGTATCGGTTGAAAGAGGCTGAGGAGCGAGATGCATAAGAAAATTGCCCGTTGGGTGCAGGACAAGCAAAACGGCATCAAACGCGCCGTGGTTACGGCCTATGACTATCCTTTCGCCCGTTTCGCGACGGAAGCGGGGGTGCATGGTATATTGGTAGGTGATTCTCTCGGCATGGTGGTCACCGGTGCCGACGACACCCTCGGTGTTACGTTGGAGCAAATGGCATACCATACACAAATGGTGGCGCGCGCCGCGGCAGGTTGCCTGGTTTTTGCCGACTTGCCCTTCGGAACCTATGAAAAGGGGCCGAAACAGGCTTGGAATGCGGCAGTTACCCTGCTACGCGCCGGGGCCGACGTTATCAAGCTGGAGGGGGGTGCGGAAATGGCGCCCACGGTGGCCTTCTGCGCCGAGCGGGGCATCAATATCTGTGCTCATATTGGCCTGACTCCCCAACGGGTGCGGCAGTGGGGCAGTTTCCAGCGGCAGGGCACCAATGTGGAGAGTGCATGCCGTTTGCAGATGGATGCCGGGGCACTGGCGGAAGCGGGCGCCCGCTTCGTCGTTTTGGAGGCGGTCCCCGATGCGCTGGCGGCACGTATTACCCGCGATATCGCCGTACCCACTATCGGCATTGGTGCCGGGCCGGATACCGATGCCCAGGTGCTGGTAATGCACGACCTGCTGGGGCTGGGTGCGGACAGCCCCCCTTTTGCCCGGCGTTATATCGAGGGCGGCAGGATCATGCGGGATGCCTTGGCCGAGTATGTGCAGGACGTGGGCAGCGGCCACTTTCCGCCGCGCCGCAAGTGCTAAAATGGCGATTTTGAAAGATATCGCCAGCCTGCGCCAATGGCGCCAAAGTCTGCGTGGCACCCTGGCCCTGGTGCCCACCATGGGCAACCTGCACGATGGACATCTCGCGCTGGTGAAACTCGCTGCGACCCGGGCCGAACAGGTGCTGGTCAGTATCTACGTCAATCCGTTGCAGTTCGGACCCCGGGAGGACTTTGCGAATTATCCGCGCACCCTGGATCGAGACTTGCAGCGTCTGCAAGAAGCGGGTTGCCAGACCGTATTTACCCCGGATGACGGATTGATGTATCCGCGGGGACGCCAGGATATCAGCGTCGTTATGCCGCCGCACAGCTTGAGCACGGTGCTTTGCGGGGCCAGTCGTCCCGGTCACTTCGTCGGGGTCTGCACCGTACTCAACAAGCTGCTGCATATGGCCTCACCAGAAATACTCATTCTTGGCGAGAAAGACTATCAGCAACTGCGCATCGTTCAGCAGATAGTCGCCGACTTGAACCTCAATGTGCAGGTCTTGCCTGGACCCCTGCAGAGAGAGACCGATGGGCTCGCCTACAGTTCGCGCAACACCTTTCTGAGTCTGGCAGAGCGGCAGGTTGCGCCTCTGCTCGCGGCAACACTCTTCGACCTTGCCCGCCGCAGCATCAGCGGCGCAGATGTGCCTGGTCTTGCGGCGGCAGGCCGGGAAAGACTGGAGCAGGCCGGTTTTTTGCCGGACTACCTGGAGTTGCGCGATGGTCAGTCCTTGCGGGCAGTTACCGCTCCGCAGCCTGATGCACGCTGGTTCGCGGCTGCACGGCTGGGGCAGACCCGGCTCATCGACAATGTTATAGTTCCCTGATGAACACTCGCCTGCGCGAAATCCCTTACAACTACACCTCGTTTAG
>JAKAVW010000080.1 GCA_021827445.1 Pseudomonadota bacterium | reverse complement strand
ACCCGGACGAGTTGGTCTGGAGCCATGTCAAGCGGACCGGCGTGGCCAGGAAGCCGCTGCGCAAGGGTGAGAAGCTGCGCGAAAAGATCGACGCCCAACTCGCCGCCATCAAGCAAGCACCCGCACTCGTCCGCTCATTCTTCCTCGCCCCCAATGTAGCCTATATTACCGACTTGTGAGTAACGACCAACAGGAACGGCCAAGGGCGCCATCGCGGCACTCCCTCCGTTGCAAAGGCCGTTGGATGGCCGGTAGGCTGCCTCCCAGATGGCCGGATGGCCCGGCCATCTGGAGAATGTCAGCTAATATTGATCTATTATATTATTTTTTAGATTAGCCGCGGACGTTGGGGCGAATATAACACCGCCGCCGTGATATATCTTGCAATTTTATGGTATACCTGTGAAGATGATGCGATAATTGAGGAAGCGGCGCGGCTGAGACCGACTGTTGAGTCGTCCAGATCGCATGCGGGGAAAAACATGGCGATTGCGGCTGTGAGGGAAGAAACGGACAAGAAGCGCACGAAAGTAGAACCCGCCGGCAAGCTGTCGGAGATCGTGTGCTTTGGTATCTTTAATCCCTCTGATGACATCTCCATGCTGGGACGCGATGCGGTCCGCCGCTTCGCAGCCGGCACGGTCAACGTGCCGGCTGGCGAAAACGGCGGCGGCAAAACAAATTCTTCAAGACCATCTCTGGTCGAGTTGTACCTGCTGGCGGCATGCTGTGGCTATTCAGGAAATAGGTGTAGCACGGCGATAGAAAGCCGCGCGGGTGTTTGATATTTCCAGTATTTCGCAAAAGCTAGAACCACTGCAGGAGATGCGGGTTTGGCAGAACCTGTTAATCAGCAGCGAGGCATGTTGAATCTATAGAAATCCAAGGGCGTGGTGCCATGAAAGTCCAGGAGCGAGCAATGGCGAAGGAGATCGGGTTCGACTCGGCCCCGAACTGCCGATGAAGTGTTTTGGTATTGCTGCGACGCAGATGGTTGAGATTCTAAAGGCTATCGCGCGCGATGCCCCCATCGTGCTGATGGACGAGTCGACCACGGCTCTCAGCGCACGCGACAATAAGCACCACTTTCGGATCATCGCTACGTTGTGGGCTAAGGGAGCCATGATGCATGACGGCCTGATCAGTCGTCACGCACCAACCGTCAAATGCACCGAGTGGCGCATTATCGTCAACATGGTGGGTCACGAACTCTGCGATCTGTTCCTAGGTCGATGCATACCACCGGCTAATGGTGGCGTACCGATCCGGCATCTGCGTGGGCTGGAGGTGAGAGGTTCTGACACGCGCGTTTCCTTCACGCCATGCCGCAACGAGATCCTCGGACTCGGCGGCCCCTTCAGTACTGACCGCAGCGATGTACTAAGAAGTCTCTTGGGGATATGGCGAGCGGTCGGCGAGCGGCTGCTCGACAGCAGGCCTCTGCCGCTCGGCAATAGGCCCGAGGTGGTCCGAGGTAGTATTGCGCTGGCGCAGGCGGATCGCAAGGCTGTCGACGCGCCCACCACCATGCCAGCCCTCGACAATGTGACGCTGCCACATCTCGACGCTTTCGCCGGGCTGCACGGCATCATTGATAACGCTAGGCGCTCCCGCACCGCGCGCTATGTGCTACGGCACGTACGCCCAAACCACTGGTGGCCCGATCTGAGGGTTGCCCCGCTTTCCGGCGGCAATCAGCAGATAGGCGCGCTGCCCCAATGGCCCATCACGCAATCCACATGAGCGATAACGGGGTTCCCAACCGCAGCGTTGCGGCAAGGCGTAAGCTGTTGCTGGACTATGTTATCACAGTCGGCTCGACCCAGGTGGACGTTCTCGCAACACGATTCGAGGTAAGTCGAATGACGGTCCACCGCGACCTCGATGCCCTCGTCGAACAAGGCATGGTGCGTAAGGTGCATGGCGGTGTCACGACCCGCGCATCCAGTCTGATCGAGAGCAACTTTCTCCTGCGTTCACGTTTGGCTGAGCGAGAGAAACAGGCCTTGGGGCGCGCTGCCTCAGCGCTGATTGAACCAGGCCAGGCTGTTATCCTCGACGACAGCACGACCGTGGCCGCGCTCTGCGCCTATCTTCCTGCTTGCCAGCCGCTCACGGTGATCACCAATGGATTGAGTGTCATCGACCGACTGCGTGGTGCATTGGGCATTAGCGTCATTTGCTTAGGCGGTAACTATAGCCCACGCTTAAATAGCTTTTCCGGTCTGCTCTGTGAGCAAGCAATCAGGTCGATGCGTGCAAACATCCTTTTTATGTCCAGCTCGAGTGTATTCGGCCACGCTGCCTATCACCAGGAACCAGATGTTGTGAAGACCAAGCGTGCGCTCATGGCTATCGCCGAGCGCAGGATTTTGCTGGTGGATAGTAGTAAGTTTGGCATAACGGCACTCTATCACCTTGCCGATCTTACCGAGTTCGACCTCGTCCTCACCGACGACGGAATCAGGCCGGCCGAGGTCGAGGCCATACGGGAAGCTAAAGTCGGTCTACAAATAGTTGTGAAGAAAACTACAGCTATCTGAGGAGGAAAGAAACCCTGTGAATCACTCGACCAATCCTCTGGAGCAAGTAGTCAAAGACAGCCCCTTTGTCTTGCTCGCAGCTCATCTAGACCGGTTCGCAAGCGCCGATCGCTCGTGTGTCATATCTCACGCTGGGAAGGTGACCAGGGTACATAATGGGATTATATGTGGCTGCGCGTTTAGTCGTGGCCGACCATAGTCATGAACAAGAGGTCGTACGCATGAGGAAAGCTCTTTCTGATGGACAGCTGAATTTCTTGCTGGCCATCAACTTTCTAGTGCTGATTTGTGCCGCCGTGTTGTCGAGCGGGCAGTTTGTCAACCCATATAACCTTCAGTCCATGGCGAGCCAGATGCCAGAACTGGGGCTCTTGGGCCTCGGCGTGACGCTGGCGATGATATCCGGTAGCGGCGGAATTGATCTATCGGGCATTGCCCTTGCTAACTTGGCTGCAATCGTCGGGATAATGCTGGTGTCGCGAATAGTGGATACCAATACTTCTCCATTCCTGTTCACATGCGCCCTAATAATCACCACTCTAGCCGTCGGCATTCTGGGGGGAATGCTTAACGGCTTGCTAATCTCCCGGATCAAGTTGACCCCAATCCTTTGCACCCTCGGCACCCAACTGCTGTTCACCGGCTTAGCCGTGGTTTTGTCTAATGGCTCGGCGATACGCATGGGCTACGTGGGTCCGATGGACGTGATCGGCAATGATACTGTGGCGGGCGTCCCGATCGATTTTGCAGTGTTCGTAGCTATCGCAGCGTTTACTGGCGCGATTCTACGCTTTAGCCCGTTTGGGCTACGGTTGTTGCTAATAGGTACTAACGCAAAGGCAGCGCGCTATGCGGGGATCGCCGAAGAGCGGATGCTGTTCACGACCTATACGCTGTGCGGTGCGCTTGCTGCAATGGCTGGCGCCATCATTGTCGCGCGCAACTCGGCGGCCAAGTGGGATTACGGTTCATCCTATGTACTAATCGCTATTCTCATCGCAGTGATGGCTGGCGTCCGTCCGGAGGGTGGCTCCGGACGGGTCATTTGCGTGGTATTCTCAATGATGGCACTACAGTTCCTGTCTAGCACCTTCAATTTTTTTGGTTTTTCAAACTATTTTCGCGATTGCGCCTGGGGTCTTCTTCTTTTGTTGTTCCTTGCCTCATCACGGTTAAGAGTCGGCAACTTATCTTTTCGCCGAGCGCGCCCAGGTATCTCACTACAGCGCTAAGCCCTTCGAGGATTCAAACTCGTTCGACAAGTCACGTGTTACCCACAAATGCGAACTCAAAGGAGAAAAACATGATTCGCAAACTCACGTATATGGCAATCGCCGCAGCCTGTATCAGCGCTATCGGTGCGGTCTCGGCGCAACAAAATCAGGTTATCGTCACGGTAGTTAAGGATACCGGCGAAAGTTGGTTCATCAGGATGGCCGAAGGGGTCAAGGCCTTCGGTATGGCTAATCCTGGTGTCACCACCAGCGAGGTGGGGCCAGGCAAGGCTGATGCTGCGCAGCAACTGCAGGTCATTGAGGATACAATGGCCAGAAAGATCGATGCATTGGCCGTGGTGCCAATGGATGCCTCTCTCGTAGAGGGGGTGCTCGGGCGGGCGCTCCAGCGCGGCATCGTTGTGGTCACCCACGAAGCCAGCACTGAAAAAAACACTATGGTTGATATCGAGGCTTTCAACAACGCCGCGTTCGGTGCGCATATGAACGATCGCCTAGCGAACTGCATGGGCGGGAAAGGTAAATGGACCTCGTTTGTTGGATCACTCGGCAGCCTAACCCACGTCCAATGGGCGGATGGCGCTGCCGCTAACGCGGCGAAGAAATATCCCGACATGGTCTTGGTCAATCCTAAGAATGAGTCATTCAACGACGCTAACACGGCTTACAACAAAGCCAAGGAGATCCTGCGCAAGTATCCAGATATTAAAGGTTTCCAGGGCGGCTCGGCGGTAGATGTGCTGGGTATCGCCCGCGCGATCGAAGAGGCGGGGTTGGTCGGTAAGGTCTGCGTGGGCGGGACTGGTCTGCCGAAGGACACGGCTAAATATCTGGAAAGCGGCGCCGTATATGGCGTCTCATTCTGGGATCCTAAAGACGCAGGGTTTGTGATGAACGAGATGGCTATGCTCCTGCTGGACCATAAGCCGATAACTGACGGGATGGACCTGGGAGTCAAGGGTTATGACAAGGTCCATGTAAGCAAAGGCCCAGGTAAAGGCCTTCTCGTGGTCGGGTCAGCCTGGCTCGACGCGGACAAAAACAACTACAAGGACTACCCTTTCTAAAGGGTGATTATAGGCATCCGCAGATGATACGGCCCACTACACGGCGTTATCTGCCTCCTCACTGTTTGGGGTGGGTGGCAGAGAGTCGTCAGTCCTTTCTTAGGAATTCCTTGGTTTGGCGGCTGTGGGCCGTTTCTCCGTTGTGGTCCGGACACTGCGGAGTGCCGAATGTAAATGCGGGCGATGGTCGGCCTCATGGTTGGCCATTGCCCGTGCGGCGCCAATCTGCTTTGACATTAGTACGCACGGCACCTAGATGCTCCGCGTGGTCAGTCGCTGAGCACGACGGCCTCGCACAGGAACCCGTGCGCGCTTACCGCGCCCCACAATGCGCCTTCGGTGGCGATGCTCACCGGGTGGAGAGCATCCGCGGAGTGGCGATGCCGAGATGGTCAAGATGGCGCGTCCAGCCCGACTGATCGGCGGACAGCAGTCGCGGAGCGGCGACCAGTTGCTGGTTCACCGGCGCCGCCAGGCGATGCTCACGCATGTAGTCGAGCGCTGCGTCGTTGATCACTTAGTCGGTGTGGCCGACGTACAACAGGTCGAGAAAATTCAGCTGACTCTTGCTGCCGGTGATGGTGGCGAACCAGGCGAATGCGTCGTTGCCGATCTGCGTGCAGAGGACGTCGACGCCGCCGTGACGCGCACCGGTGTCGTCGACGCTGACCCAGTCCGCTGCCTCCAGCCCGGCACGCAACACCGCGCGGGTCTCCGCAAGAAACCCGTCCTGCCGATCGATCAGCAGGCGCATGACCTGGCGCCTGGAAATGCTGACGCCGACCGCTCACAGCAGCGTCATCAGACGCTCCATCGTTACCTGGCCCTGGTGATAGTGCATCAGCACGAAAGGGCGCCGCTGTGGCCCGAAATGGCCGCGAATGCCGCCCGGCAGCGTCGCCACGATGGTCGCGCCCGCCGGCGTCAGCCAGCGCTCGCGCCGGTAGCGCACTGCCCGCGCGCCCAGCGCTTTGCCCGCTTGCCGCCGGGCCTCCGCTCGGTCGCCTTCTCCATCCCGCTCGGCTTGATCGACGGGCGGCCCTGCAAACCCTTCAGCCGGGCAATCTCATCGCGCTGCGCCGCCACCAGTTGCTTCAGACCCGCCAGCTCGCCCAGCAACGCCACCAGACGAATTTCCAACTCGGCACGCGACAAACTAGAGAGATCGGCGGGCAGCGACATGCCGTAGGGACATCGCACTCACACGCCCCGCGCAAGCCCTAAATGCAACGCCGCCCAGAGTTTCGCGCCTCTTACGAGCAAAGGTCTCAACACCCATGATACAGGTCACAAAAAACAACGAACGACACTGTAGATCGGTCTACAAACGCAGTGCAAGTTTGTTCTATCCGCCCGTAGGTAAGTTCACCTTTGTTTCCCTAGCATGAAAATGTCTCCGCCAAAATCAAACGACATTGAACCGCATGCCCCGTCTGAACATTCTCGCATAGGTTCTGTTTGCGAATCAGTGAAAGTAATACTGGGAGCTGACGTTAATCGGAACAAATATGAGTCTCCAGCAGAAACTTCCTATTCTGCGGCGCCTAGCCCAGGCATGACGACGTTTCTTGAGGTGTGCAATCTCCATAAACGGTTTGCAGGCGTTCATGCGTTGCGCGGAATTAGTTTATTGATCGAACGAGGTGAGATATATCACCTGCTCGGCGAAAACGGCTGTGGCAAGAGCACCCTAATAAAGATAATCTCAGGAGCTCAAGCTCCAGACGAAGGTCACCTGCTGATTGAAGGGCGTACTTACACCAAGCTGTCGCCCATCGAATCGCTGGCGGCAGGCATTGAGACCGTATACCAGGATCTTTCCCTGCTGCCCAATCTGAATGTCGCGGAGAATATTGCGTTAACCGAACAGTTGGTGAGGCATGGTGGCAAATTAGCGCGGCGTCTAGACCGGCGACAGCTTGCGAGTACGGCGGCGCGAGCACTGTCTGCGGTCAACCTGCCGGTGGACACACCCTTCCTCACCACTCAGGTGAGTGCATTACCAATCGCCGTGCGCCAACTTATTGCCATTGCCCGTGCGATTGCGACGCAGGCACGCATGGTCATAATGGATGAGCCGACAGCTTCGCTGAATCGGCGCGAGGTTGAGAGGCTGATCGGCGTGGTGACCGACCTGCGCTCCCGGGGCGTTGCAGTACTATTTGTGACACACAAACTAGACGAATGTCTGGCCATCGGAGGCCAAGTGATCATCCTCAGAGACGGTCAGAAAGTGCTGAATGGCCCAATTCATGACTATGGCAAACGGGAACTCAGCTTCTGGATGACAGGTAGACATTTGGAGGAAGCTCGCTACCGCAACGCGCCATGTGGACGGGAAATCTTGTTGTCCATTAAAGATCTCCAACGAAAAGATGCCTTTGTGAATATCAATTTCGCGCTGCGGCGTGGGGAAATACTCGGTGTCACGGGTTTGCTCGATTCAGGCCGTAACGAACTTGCCCTAGCTTTGGCCGGGGTGCGTCCCGCCGAACACGGGATTATCGCGCTTGACAGCAAAGAAATCATGCTTAGGACGCCTGCCGATGCCATTCATTATGGAATCGGCTACGTCCCAGAGGATAGGCTTGACGAAGGTTTGTTCCTGGACAAGCCGATACGGGATAATATAATCGCTGCTGTGCTAGGTAGGTTGATTGGGCGCTTTGGTTTGCTTGACGGCAGGAAGTGCGACATGCTCGCCCAGAGCGTCGTTAACGACTTGCAGATTGCGACACCAGACGTATGGCGGCCGGTACAGTCGCTGTCAGGAGGCAACCAGCAACGAGTTTTGATCGGGCGCTGGTTGACCATCGCACCCAAAGTGCTGATTCTGCATGGCCCCACGGTCGGCGTGGACGTCGGCTCCAAGGACACTATCTTTCGAATTATACAGCGACTTGCAGCAGAGGGCTTGGGTGTGGTGATTATCAGTGACGACCTGCCCGAATTGCTGCAGAACTGCGATCGTATCCTCATGATGCACAAAGGGTTAATCACACACACGTTTAACGCTGAAAACTTATCGGAACGTTCGTTGTACAAAGCGCTCATCAATGAAAACGGACACATGGGGGATACATGATGGTCCTACTTGCAGGCATACCATCTGCTGCGGCCGGCCGCACGGTATGGGGCTGGAATTGGCTTGGAAGGCGCCCGTGGGCGTTTACCTTACTGCTAATATCTCTGGTGAGCTTGGTGGTGGGTTCGATTAATCCCGCCTTTTTTCAGCTTTCTAATCTATTCGACATCATACGCGGAAGTGTTGTGCAGGGCTTGTTTGCTTTGGGCGTTCTGGTCGTCTTGGCAGCCGGGAGTCTCGATGTATCCTTCACTGCAATCGCCGCACTAAGTATGTATACGATTACAAATGCGGTGCTGGATTTTACGCCAGGCATGCCGATAGCTCCTATTTTTCTTGCCGGGGCAACCGCTGGCATTTTATTAGGTGCGCTGAATGGCTTGCTGGTGCTTGGCTTGAAGGTGCCGTCGTTGATAGTGACCATAGGCACACAATATTTCTATCGTGGACTGCTATTGACTTTTGTTGGAACAGCTCTAATCGCCAATGTTCCCGCCTCTATGGAGATGTTTGGAAAATCTGAGCTGATAAGTTTTCAGCCCGAACATGGTATGCGTGCCGCTTTGCCCACCTTTGTCCTGGTTCTTGGCGTTGCCGCAGTGCTTACTTGGTGGCTACTCAATAGAACATTGTTGGGGCGCGCAACCTACGCCATGGGAGGCGGCTTGGGCATTGCTGAACGACTGGGCTACAATGTGGCCACAATGCATGTCTTTGTATTTAGCTACGCAGGCATGTTGGCGGGCGTTGCGGGAATCGTTCATGTCTCGGGTAACCGCCTCGCAAACCCGTTTGATCTGGTGGGCAGTGAACTTGATGTGATTGCGGCAGTGATCTTGGGAGGTGCCCGGATCACGGGAGGTGCCGGCACGGTAACCGGAACCTTGCTTGGTGTCGCGTTGGTCACTTTAGTTAACAATGTGCTCATTCTTGCGGGCATCCCAAATACTTTCCAGAAGGTGGTTGTTGGGGCTTTTATAATTTTAGGCGGGGCATTTTTTGTGGTACGTCGGCCTTGATGGGAATCTTTATCTAGGTGAAATATCAGCAGTTTATTTTTGGAGAGCGAGGCCCTGCTTAAGTTAATTTCGTGTCTACCCCGTTAACGCACACACCTTACATATGTGGTTATGTGGGATTCTTTGGGTGGTATTACATCTGGCGCACCGGAGGACCGGCTGAAGTTTCTGGTGGGGCGGATCGGCATCGGTGTTCTTGTCTTTCTGGTGGTCATCAAAATTGTTAATCGGATGCGGTGACCGCTAATGACTCTTCACCTGTCTGTAGAGGGCAACAAAATGGCAATGTTTGACGTAAGTTCGATCGGTTTCTGCGTACTTGATATTCTTGGTCGACATGTCACCAGCATTCCCTTGGGTGGGCGCGTCGAGTTCATTGACGAGATCCGAATGACTGTGGCTGGTACGGCCGGCGCCACTGCTGTCGACTGTGCCATTCTGGGCCTCAAGACCCGCGTTGTGACCACTGTGGGCGTGGATGACATGGGTGATTTTCTTGTCTCAAAGATGCAGAATTTTGGTATCGAATGCTCGCTTGTAAGACGCGTCGCCGGGGTGCCAACCTCAGCGACCATTCTGCTGGTGCGTCCCAATGGTGAACGGCCAGCGCTGCATGTGCCGGGTGCTGCCGCTGTATTTACTGTAGCCGAAGAGGATCTCGACTCGGTGCTCAATGCGCGTGTCGTGCATGTCGGCGGCACGGGGCTGCTCAAGGCATTCGACGGTGATCCCACCATTCGTCTTCTGAAACGGGCCAAGGCTCTTGGCCGCACAACTACATTCGATCTTATAAAGGCCGGTCCGGAGACGATCAGTGTCGTTGAGCCACTCCTACCCTACGTCGACTATTTTATCCCGAGCATTGAGGAAGCAGGTGAAATGGCTGGCGTTTCTGACCCTCTTGCAATCGTTAAGTTTTTTCACAAAAAGGGTGCCCGAAACTGTATCCTCACTCTTGGCGAGGATGGTGTTTACGTCTCGCCAGAGTCTGGACAGATTTTCCACTTACCAGCCTTCGATGTTCCTGTCGTAGACACAACCGGATGCGGCGACAGCTTCACCGCCGGCATGATCGCCGGGATCGTCAGGGGCTGGAATCTCGAGTATACTTCTCGCTTTGCTAACGCGGTGGCTGCCAAGGTGGCAATGGGGCTCGGCTCGGACGGAAATCTCGTCTCGATGGCCGATACCCTCCAGGCACTCGAAATTTTGCCCGTAAAAACGCCTTCGCGGTGCTATTAATCGTAAGCGTCGTCTCGGCGGCGTTCTACAACAACGTCGAGGGGGCGCCTATTTTTTTCCGCTTTGGGGGGATGGCGGGACCGTCGGGGTCTTGGAGTATGGCGGTTGCTTATGCCACAACGTGGGAAG
>JAKAVW010000079.1 GCA_021827445.1 Pseudomonadota bacterium | reverse complement strand
CAAGCCCATGATCTATTATCCCTTGTCGACCCTCATGTTGGCGGGGATCCGCGAGATCCTGGTGATCTCGACCCCGCACGACACGCCGCGCTTTAGCGAGCTTCTGGGCGACGGGTCGCGGTGGGGATTGAGCCTCCGGTACGCGACGCAAGCGAGACCTCAGGGCATCGCCGAGGCCTTCATCATCGGGGCGGATTTCATAGGGCGCGATCCCTGTGCCCTGATCCTGGGCGACAACATCTTCTATGGGCATGATCTCGCGCATACGCTCCAGGCCCGCGCCGATCATACGGAGGGCGCGGCGATTCTTGCCTACCCCGTTCATGATCCCGAGCGTTATGGTGTCGTCGAGTTTGGTCCAGACCGAAAGGTCGTGTCTTTAGAGGAAAAGCCCCGCCATCCGAGATCGCGCTACGCGATCACAGGGCTCTACTTCTACGACAATCGCGTCACCGAGATTGCCCGGGCGCTAAGGCCATCGCCAAGAGGGGAACTGGAGATCACGGATGTCAATAAGCAATACCTTAAACAGAATCAGCTGGAGGTCATGGTCATGGGCCGCGGCATGGCATGGCTCGATACCGGTACCCACGAGTCTTTGCTCGAGGCCGGACAATTCATTGCCACCATTGAACGGCGCCAGGGGCTTAAAGTCGCCTGTCCCGAGGAGATCGCCTACCGCATGCGGTATATCGATAGCGCCCAGCTTGAGGCGCTCGCGCGACCGCTGGAGAAGAACGGTTATGGGCAGTATCTTTTGGGCTTACTCCGGGAGCCTTTAGTGCCATGAAGGTCATTGAGACGGCGTTGCCGGATGTGCTGCTGCTCGAGCCGCGGGTCTTCGAAGACGAGCGGGGTCACTTTTTTGAAAGCTACAACAAGAAAACCCTGAAAGACTTAGGCATCGACTACGAATTCGTGCAGGATAACCACTCCCGGTCCAAAAAGGGGGTGTTAAGAGGCCTCCACTATCAGATCCAGCAGCCCCAGGGGAAGCTCGTGCGCGTCATCGAGGGCGAGGTCTTTGACGTAGCCGTCGACATTCGCAAAAGTTCTCCCACATTTGGCCAGTGGGCGGGTTTCAATCTCTCGGCAAGCAATAAGAGAATTGCCTGGATCCCGCCAGGATTTGCCCATGGATTCCTCACCCTCTCTGATGCGGCGGAGTTTCTCTACAAGACCACCGATTACTGGGCGCCGGAGTATGAGCGGTGTATTCGGTGGGATGACGCGGATGTCGCCATAGAATGGCCCTCATCAAAGACTCCCGCTGTGTCCGACAGGGATGGATCCGGCCTTAATCTCGCAATTGCTTCCGTCTATATGTGACCACGGACTGCCATGGAGACTCGATAATGGTATGGTCGCTCCCCTCCCTGAAATGGCATGGAGGTGCCAAAGTGGAGTGTGTGGTAAGCCATTTCCATAGAGAGGAGACGACAATAAAGATGACAACGATTGGGATTGATCTGGCAAAGGCGGTTTTCGCAAACGATGGCGTCGATGCCCATGGTAAGGCGATCCTGAAGAAGCAGATCAAAACGTGCCCAGATACTGATGCTCTTCGCCAACCCGGAGCCCGTGCTTGGGCGGTATGGCGACTTGTGTCTGGGTCCACCATTGGGCTCGGCAATTGACGGCTCTCGGATACACGGCGAAGCTCATGACCCTGCAATTCATGAAGCCTTATGCCAAAACCTAGTGTTGTGCGTAACATCAGGTTTTTAGGGAAACGGCGCGACTTTGACGGAACCGTGGCGACCAGATAAGTATGGTAGAAACCGACTAAGAAATAATGGTATCCTGCACTGTGAGGTCTTGGATACTGACAAAATAGTATGACGACAGGAATTCGAACAGAAACGCTATTGACGCCCAGCACCTTGAGCGAGCGGGTGCCGTTCGGCAGGGTTGTAGCTACGGTAATCCGCTGCGGCGTAGCGTGGAGCACTCGAACCGGAAGGTCCGTGATGGAATGACTCGCACCTTAACCTTAGGTATACATTATATTGTATAAAGAGGATTCGACGCAAAGATGGATAAGTACGGGATAGATAGCCATAAGCTAATTTACCATCCGCATCGAGTGGCACAATTTCTCGATGCAGGTGAGGAATGGGAAAAGGCCAAGCATGTATACCCCATTTATATTGAAATATCGCCCGTGGGGGCATGTAACCATCGGTGCACCTTCTGCGCCGTTGATTACATTGGTTACAAGAGCCAGATGTTGGATGTGAGCGTTCTGTCCGAACGGTTATATGAGATGGGAAAGCTAGGTGTTAGAAGTATAATGTATGCCGGTGAAGGGGAGCCTTTACTCCATAAGGGGATCAACGAAATCGTCCGAGTAACGAAAGACGCCGGGATTGATGTCTCATTCACAACTAATGCCGTGCTTTGCAATGATGCGTTTATCGAGCAATCGTTACCGCTGACTTCCTGGGTGAAGATATCGCTTAATGCGGGGACAGCAAGTACGTACGCGCAGATTCACGGCACAAAAGAGCGTGATTTCGACCGCGTTGTGGAAAATGTCAAACGCGCGGTGGCAGCAAAAAAGCGCAATGGGCTCAAGTGCACCATAGGCGTGCAGTCTCTTCTGTTGCCAGAAAATGCAGGAGAGATGGAAGGGCTCGCCAAGATATGTCGTGATGAAATTGGCGTTGATTATCTTGTCGTCAAACCCTACTCTCAACACCTGTTTAGTGATACTCATCAATACGAAGATATCGATTACAATAGTTATTTAACAATGGCTACGGCTCTCGAAGAGCTTTGTACCAATGATTTTCATGTGGTATTCCGCCAAAATACAATGCGAAAGTATATGCAGGGTGACGATAAGCGTTATTCGAAATGTAACGCCACGCCTTTTTTCTGGGCTTATGTTATGGCCGATGGGGCGGTCTATGGGTGCAGCGCTTACCTCCTGGATAAACGATTCGAGTACGGGAATATCAGCAACCAAACATTCCAGGAGGTATGGGAGGGTTCACGTCGAGAGGACAACTTCCACTACGTTAGGCAAGAGTTGAATATACAGGAATGTCGCAAAAACTGCCGGATGGACGAGGTGAATCGATACCTGTTTCATTTACGCGAAGACCTTGTTGAGCATATGAACTTTATCTGATACGGAATCCAATGAAAACCTTGATAACTGGTGGGGCAGGCTTTATTGGTAGTCATCTGGCAGAACTCCTGGTTACCAAAGGCCACGAGGTCGTGGTCGTCGATAACCTGATTTCTGGGCGGATGGCGAATCTCAGCGCGGTTGCGGCGGACCCTCGTTTTAGGTTTATGAATATTGACATTTGCGATCCGACACGGCTTGAGCGCGCGTTTGAAGGTATTAACTGGGTCTTTCATCTAGCCGGGCTGGCCGACATCGTGCCCTCTATTGAGAGGCCTCAGCAATATTTTACCACAAACGTCACAGGGACGTTTAATGTTCTTGAATGCGCACGCCGCGCTGGGGCAAACCGGTTTGTGTATGCGGCGTCCTCGTCGAGCTACGGTGTGCCCGACGTATACCCGACTCCAGAGTCTGCCCCGATTCGACCTCAATACCCGTATGCGTTAACAAAATATATGGGGGAAGAACTTGTGCGTCATTGGTGTCAAGTATATAAGTTGCCCGCCATCTCCCTCAGGTTGTTCAATGTGTATGGAACACGCTCGCGTACTACCGGGGCCTACGGTGCGGTTTTCGGTGTATTTTTGGCCCAAAAGTTGAACGGTCGCCCATTCACTGTCGTGGGAAATGGTGCCCAAACACGTGATTTCACCTATGTGACGGACGTCGCAGAGGCTTTCCTGTGCGCCGCAGAATCGACCGTTTCCGGTGAAAGCCTAAATGTAGGAAGCGGTCATCACTATAGTGTTAATCGTCTTGTAGAGCTTCTAGGAGGGAAGGTTGAATATATTCCTAAACGTCCTGGCGAACCGGATTGCACTTTTGCTGACGTGACAAAGATTATGCAGCTTATTGGTTGGCGGGCAAAAATATCCTTTGAAGAGGGTGTGGCAAAAATGTTGAATCACATTGAGGACTGGAAGGATGCGCCGATATGGGATCCGTCTAGTATTAGTCAGGCCACAGAGGGCTGGTTCCGGTATCTTGGAGTATCCTAACAGTGACGATGAATTCGCCGATGTCGCTTGTCAACAGGGCACATCAGTTTAATACAATGCTTGGTTCATGTGAAGTAACCCATAAGAACGGTAGCGCGTATGAACTGGAGGCAGCTATCGCAGAGGCCTGCAAGCAGTTGGCAGTTGTGCGGGACTCTGGACGCGGTCTTTACTTGGTAGGAAATGGGGGTAGTGCGGGGGTTGCCAGCCACGCAATGACGGATTTCTTTAACGTTGCGAAATTGCGCGCTACAACTTTGCATGATCTTTCGTTGTTGACGTGTATGGCGAATGACTATGGGTACGAAAATGCTTTTGCCCGCATACTGGCGCAAATGGTTCGGCCTGGGGATGTCGTTATTGCAATTAGCAGTTCGGGGAATTCCATGAATATTCGGAATGCTGCGCTGCAAACACAACTGAATCACGGGAGTGTTATTACATTCAGCGGATTTAAAAGGGAGAATCCGCTTCGCGCTATGGGGGAAATAAATTTCTGGCTTGATTCGTGCGACTATGGGCTCGTTGAAATTGGGCACCAGTTTATATTGCACAACATCTCTGACCGGTTCGGGGCGGGTCTGTTGCCATGACAAACACGAAAATTATTAGTTTGGATGCGATTGCCGATCACTCCAGGGTGTTACAGGAACGGGGCAAGAGGGTAGTGTTGTGTCACGGCACATTTGATCTTATGCATATCGGTCATATTCGGTCCCTACAAAGGGCTAAGAGAGAAGGCGATATTTTGCTGGTGACCGTTACGGCGGACGAGTACGTTAATAAGGGCCCTGGGCGCCCCGTTTTTAGCCATGAATTACGCGCAGAAAATTTGGCTGCTTTGCAATGTGTCGACTATGTTGCAATCAATTATGCCGCTACAGCTGTTGATGCTCTGCACAAAATCCGGCCGACTATTTACGTAAAGGGAAGTGAATATCGTTCGCAAGCGAACGACGTAACGGGAAATATCACCCGAGAGCAACACGCCGTCGAAGCGTACGGTGGTCGTATCTTCTACACCGACGAGATCACCTTCAGCTCCAGCAGCCTTTTAAATGAACATTTTGGGGTATTTCCGCCTGACACAAAGAGATTTCTGGAGAACTTCCGTGAAAAATTCCGGGATTCAGATGTCCACCGCATGATTGACTCGCTAGCCAACCTAAATGTACTAGTTGTTGGCGACGCTATCGTTGATCAATATCATTACGTTTCACCGTTGGGGCAGACAGGCAAAGGAAACGTGCTAGCCGTTAAGTACAACGAAGAAGAGCAATTCGCTGGTGGATCTGCTGCCGTAGCTAACCATATTGCGATGTTGGTGGGATCCGTTACGTTAGCAACGGCTGTGGGCGACATGGATAATCATGAAGCGTTTATCCGAGAAAAATTAAAAAAGAACGTGCTGCCTGTCGTTTCTCGCTTTAAGAATGCGCCAACCGTAACTAAACGTCGTTTCGTGGACAGTGATTTGGCTAAGTTGTTCGAGGTTTACTTCTTCGATGAAGAACCGGAACTTGAAGGCGATGGCGCAATGATTTATGAATGGCTGGATAATAATATCGAAAAGTATGATGTTGTCGTCGTGGCGGATTTCGGGAATGGGTTTGTGACTGATAGTATGATCGAGATGGTTAGTCGGAAATCGCGGTATCTGGCTGTAAATACGCAGATTAACAGTGGAAATCGGGGTTATCATGTTATCAACAGGTATCCGAGAGCGGATTTTGTATCCTTGAACGAGCCGGAGTTACGTTTGGCCGCTCACAATCGCAGGGATACCTTGGAGGACGTTGTTGAGACTGTTTGTGCTAGGGTTGGCGCCAAACAATTGGCCGTTACCCGTGGAACAAAGGGCGCAGTATTGTTCTGCGCAACGGCGAAAACGTTCTATACCGTTCCAGCGCTATCCTCTCGGGTTATAGACCGCATTGGCGCTGGAGATGCCTTTTTGGCTCTTTCGGCTTTATGTCTCGCGAAAGGCATTGCGGGGGAGGTCGCGGCGTTTGTTGGCAGCGTCGCAGCTGCTATGGATGTTCAGATCGTTTGCAATCGGGAGCCGCTGGATCCCGTGGCTATAAAAAAATACGTGTCGACACTGCTTAAATGAAACAAGTGAGAGCGATGGATACTGTTGAGCAGAGCCAATTATTCCATTCAATGCTGCGAATTCGGCGGATTGAAGAGGCTTTGGCACGTAAATATGCCGAACAGGAAATGCGTTGTCCGATTCATCTGTGTGTAGGGCAAGAGGCCATAGCGGTAGGCGTTTGTGCGGCGCTGAATCAGACTGACTTAGTATTTAGTAACCATCGGGCGCATGGCCACTACCTTGCAAAAGGGGGGGGTCTTGCCGAGCTGGTTGCCGAGGTCTATGGACGAGAAACTGGATGTTGTGGGGGGCGTGGTGGTTCTATGCACCTAATCGATCTGAGCGTGGGCTTTATGGGGTCGACACCGATCGTAGGCGGGACAGTCCCGCTTGCCGTGGGTGCTGCGTGGGCAGCGACCCTCAAACGTAATCGGCAAGTTACAGTCAGTTTTTTTGGGGATGGTTGTTTTGAAGAAGGCGTAGTTCATGAATCGCTAAATTTCGCGGCCTTGCATAAGATTCCTGTCGTATTCGTATGCGAAAATAATGACTTCTCAGTTTATACGCGACGAACTGAGAGGCAACCGGACCGGCCAATGTTCGAAATTGCGCAAGCGCATGGAGTGGAGGCAGCGACTGGTAACGGGAATGATGTGGAGGAGGTGTTCAATATTGCAACAACGGCTATTGACAAGGCTAGATGTGGGCTGGGTCCGCAGTTCCTGGAGTTTCGTACATATCGTTGGCGAGAACACTGTGGCCCCAACTTCGATGATGATCTTCGTTACAGATTACCGCTAGAAATCGAAGCGGGTTTAAATGCTTGTCCAATTGCGCACTATCGCTCGAAGCTTACAAAGGCAAATGGGCTGTCTGGCCTAGATATTGATCGGTACGAATTAGAAATCCAGGCGGAGATTGAGGTGGCGTTTAATTTTGCTCTTTCCAGCAGAAGGCCGGGTATTGAGGATGCTAATCGCAAAGTATATGCCTGAATTGGAACAGCGCAGTCTCTCGTTCGCGGAGGCGGTTCGTGAGGCTCTTGAGCAGGTGATGGAGAAGGATCCCCGTGTGATAGTCATCGGGGAGGGTGTGCCGGACCCCAAGGCGATCTTTAACAGCACCATCGGATTGCGTGACAAATATGGTACTGGTCGGGTCTTTGATATGCCGTTGGCGGAAAATGGGCTGACTGGTGTGTGTATCGGTGCGGCACTGAATGGTTTGCGTCCCGTCATGGTGCACCAACGAATAGATTTTGCGTTGTTAGCGATGGACCAACTGGTCAACAACGCTGCCAAATGGCATTACATGTTTGACGGCAAGGCGTCGGTTCCCTTAGTTGTTCGCATGATCGTGGGTCGGGGGTGGGGGCAAGGACCGCAGCACTCCCAAAGTCTACAGGCAATGTTCGCGCAGGTCCCGGGGCTCAAGGTGGTCATGCCAACGACAGCCTACGACGCAAAGGGAATGCTGATCTCGGCAATAGAAGATGACAACCCCGTGCTTTTTATAGAACATCGCTGGCTTCACGACATCCAAGATATTGTTCCCGAAGAGTATTATCGAGTGCCACTGGATCAGGGTAGGATTTTGCACGAGGGGGATGCTGTTACTGTTGCAGCTTTTTCCTACATGGCATTAGAGGCCTTGACGGCAGCTAAGGCGCTGCGGACAGAGCTGGGAACAGCTATAGAGGTACTAGATATGCGCAGCGTACGCCCCCTTGATGTGGGTCTGGTTCTTAACTCGGTCCGAAAGACTGGACGGCTAATCGTCGCGGACACCGCATTTCGCACAGGCAGCATTGCAGGTGAGTTGATCAGCCAGGTGGTGGAGCAGGCATTTGATAAGCTGAAGACGCACCCAGTACGGATTACTTTACCTGACCATCCGGCTCCCACGTCTTACTTCATGACGGAACACTATTATCCCGGACCGCAGACGATAATTGACGAGGTTTTGAAGTTGGTAGGGGTCGACAGGCATTCAGACGGTTATAAGAAATTGTGTGCGGTGACGCAGCGTCGTGGGCCACATGATACGCCGAACCGGGAATTTTCCGGACCATTCTGATTGTGTGCGGCGGCTTTGCGAGAACAGCTGAATACGATGAGGGACAGTCATGAATAACTTGAAGTGGGCTCATACAAACACACCAACTCCTAGTATTATTTGGCAAAAATTGTCCGATATTGAGCGGCTCTGCCTAATTAGGCAAGCTCTAGACACCTGGAGGCCAACCTCAAGCGCTGTTCTGGGGATAGCAGCTGCGAAGCCGGATGGGCAGGTGATTGCAAGATTTCTGGAGCCGGTTGCGGCCGCGGAGCGGGGAACGTTGTTACTTGACCTCGAGATATTTTTGAAGAATACAGTGGACGAAGGTCTTATGGTATGGTTGGAACCGTTGGGCGACCGCAATTCCATGCGAAACCTCCGTGGCATTGAGGTAAAAGCATGAGCGCAGCCATCCAGACACAGCAAGGTGCGCTCATTCTCGACTCGCATAAACTATCGTATCATATGGATCGTGTGCAGGCGTGGGAAGCGGGGGAACGGATTGCGCCCGTAAGTGTGGATATGTCGCTTACTCGGGCATGCGGGGCCATGTGTACGTTCTGTTACGCGATGATGCAGGAATCTCAGGCACGTAGTAGCATAAAGACCTCCCATGCGCTGAATCTGCTCGACGACTTCGCTACCGTCGGTGTGCGTAGCGTATCGCTGGTTTCCGATGGAGAAAGCACTTTATCGAAAGCATACGTGCCATTTATCCAGCACGCGACATCGGTGGGAATTGACGTCGGAAACGCGACGAATGGATGGGAATGGGAACCAGAAAAAATTGAACAAGTACTGCCGCACCTTACTTGGGTGCGCTTTACGGTTGCTGCGGGCAGACCGGAGAGCTATGCCAGCCTCATGTACAAAGGGCCGGAACATACCGAGGTATTTGATAGGGCAATGGCTCACATTCGCTACGCCGTTGACCTTAAGAGGCGCAATCACCTGCCGGTAACGCTGGGAATTCAAATGGTTTTAATGCCACATTTGAAGGATGAGGTCATTCCGTTTGCCCAACTCGGCCTCGATCTGGGCGTGGATTACGCGGTCATTAAGCATTGCTCGGACGACGAGCAACACACTCTTGGTATAGACTACAGCCAATATTTAGGATTGAACGACCTGTTAAAGCAGGCGGAATCCATGAGCAGCTGTCAGACCAAGATCATTGTCAAATGGGACAAAATTCGCGATGGAGATAAGCCTTCGTATAAGCGCTTTTACGGTCCGCAGTTTCTCCTGCAAATTAGCGGCAGTGGCCTTGTGGCGCCGTCTGGCATGTTTTTCAATGCCCGCTACTCAAAACTCCATATCGGAAACTTCACCGCCGAACGATTTATCGACATCTGGAAATCCGAGCGCTACTGGAGAGCTATGAATTATCTGGCATCTCCCGCATTTGACGCCCAGACTATGATGGGTACGCTACCCATTCAGCACTACGTCAGTGTGGCACTAGATAACCATGCCAAGGGTATAGAGAAGATACAACCTACTGTCGGTCCAAAGCCATTACATGTGAATTTTTTATGAGAATTGTGTTAGATAGGTGCCTCAATAATATTCAGAAAAGCCGATGCGAGCATAACAACGATGCCGATCGCCATGGCGCTGTTCTGGGGGGAACACTCATGGAAACAACATACATTCATGACGGAACTATTATGGTTGCGGCCGTCGCCTTAAAGGCCGTCATACAGATGCTACATATCTTAGCAAGCCCGTCACAACATTAGCATTGAAGTAGTCAGGTGCGAGAGGATCGGCGCGTGTATCGGAATAGCAGGCTTCTGGAAGCCTCATCGTATTTGAGCGGTACTTTATGTCGTTTCCGTATAGTCATAAACAACAGGTGGAGGGCCGTGTGACAATAACCAGAGAGCGGCCCACTATCGCGGTCGTGATTCCTAACAGAAACGATGCAACTTATCTGCCGGCGTGCCTTGATTCGGTACTAAAGCAAAGGGTTCGCGCCAATCAGATTATTGTGGTGGATGATGCATCCACTGACAGGAGTCTGGACGTAATTCAGGA
>JAKAVW010000078.1 GCA_021827445.1 Pseudomonadota bacterium | reverse complement strand
GTTGGCGCCGACGGTGTGAAAACGGGGTAGAATGAAGCGTTCGGCGCTGGTACGCAGCAGTTTGCCCACCCATTGCTGATCGATTTCTGGTGTCATGGGCGTTGTCTCCGGTACGCGTCTTAGTGTTCAGCCTCTGGGTCTTGGCCCCGACGGAGTTGGGTATCCAGAGCGATCACCTGGGCAGGGTGGCGCCTTTTTTCTGCGGACTTTTTGACGGCGTTGTTCAATGCCTGATGAAATTCCATGGGCAGGCGGCGCAGGATTTCTTCCCCTCCCGGACTGAAAAGGTCCATCTGGCAGGCTACGCCCTCGTGCAGGTCATCCCGGGATTGGGTGGCAAAGTGATGCCAAACACTGACCGCAATACGTCCCCCAATGTAGTCGCAGAATACCCATTCCCGCTCCATAAGGATGGCCATGACCGAGACGTAGCGCAGGGGGATGAAGACGGGGCCGGGGGCAGCATGTTGCAGAATGAGGGCCTGATTGTAGATCCAGGCAGGAACCAGCCCGGGCCGCGTCTGCCAGACCGGGGGGCGACGGCAATCGGTGTCTTTAATCATGCGTCACCCACGCCAGCGTCACGATGATATAATCCCACCCATGTTCTCCTGCTCAATATCAGACTCCATGCCACGCATTCATTTATACGCCGATTCCAACCTCCCTGAAAGCGGGCCTTTTTTGCTTCCCTCAGGACCCAGCCATCATCTGCTCAAGGTGCTGCGTGCGCGCAACGGGCAATCGCTGACGCTGTTCAATGGGGATGGTGCTGTCTATCGCGCCATGCTGGTTGGGGTATCTTCAGGAATGGCTGTGCTGGAAATTGCTGGGCGTTGCCTGCAGGTGACCCGTTCCCCCTTGGCGATTCAGGTCTTTTTGCCCCTGACCCGGGGGGAGCGCTGGGATTGGAGTTTGCAGAAGGCGGTAGAACTCGGGGTGCAGCGGATTCAGCCGGTGGCCTGCCGCCATGGGGTAGTGCAACTGAGTGAAGCGCGCGGGGAGAAACGTCTGGCGCGCTGGCAGGACATTGTCATTGCCGCCTGTGAGCAAAGTGGCGCCACGACCCTTCCTGAACTTGCTCCGCCGGTTGCTTTAGGGGCGGCATGGGCCGCCGTGCGGGGAGCCGCTTTTGTGCTGGATCCGGAGGGTGCCGAGCGCTTTGCCGATATCGCCCCGCCGGGACCGGAGATTACCCTGCTCAGTGGCCCAGAGGGTGGGCTGGCACCGGAGGAAGTGGCCGCCGCGCAGGCCCATGGCTTTCGCCTGTTACGCATGGGGCCGCGTATCCTGCGCGCGGAGACGGCCGCTATTGTTGCCATCGCCGCTGCCCAGGCACTGTGGGGGGATCTTTGAAATCGTTTCCGCCAGAGTCTGCCAGAATAGTCAACTGTTGTTAGTGATTGACAGGGCAGGCGGCAGGATGGACCATCCCTCATAATTACTTTCGGGAATCTCAACATGGAAATTTTATTGGCGAATCCGCGTGGATTTTGCGCCGGGGTCAATCGGGCGATCCAGATTGTCGATCGTGCGTTGGAGCTTTTTGGTGCGCCCATCTATGTGCGTCATGAGGTCGTTCACAACCGTCATGTCGTCGAAGACCTGCGCGCCCGTGGTGCCATCTTCGTCGAAGAGTTGGATGAAGTGCCGGACGCGGCGACGGTGATTTTCAGCGCCCATGGGGTACCCATTGCCGTTCGTCAGAATGCGGCGGCGCGGGGCCTGAGCGTGTTTGATGCCACCTGTCCGCTGGTGACCAAGGTGCATATGGAGGTCAAGAAATACAGCCGGGACGGTATGGAGATGGTGCTCATCGGTCACGCCGGACATCCGGAGGTGGAGGGCACCATGGGTCAGGTTGAGGAGGGCATGATGTATCTGGTTTCCAATGTCGCCGATGTGGCGACCCTGGCGCCCCGCAACCCGGAGAAGCTCGCTTACATCACCCAGACGACCCTGAGCATGGACGATACCGCTGAGGTGATTGTTGCCTTGCGTGCGCGTTTCCCGCTGATTGAAGGGCCGAAGAAGGATGACATTTGTTACGCGACCCAGAACCGCCAGGATGCGGTGAAATCGCTGGCACCCGACGTGGATATTCTGCTGGTGGTGGGTGCGCCGAACAGCTCCAATTCCAGCCGTTTAGCGGAATTGGGCACCCGGCTGGGGACACCGACCCATCTCATTGAGGATGCGCAACAACTGCGCCGCGAATGGTTTGACGGTGTGGAGAAAATCGGTATCAGTGCCGGAGCGTCGGCACCGGAAAGCCTGGTACAGGGGATTATCAACACCCTCCAGAGCTGGGGCGCGCGGATTCCGAAAGAGACGCCTGGTGTAGAGGAGAAAGTCACCTTCAGTCTGCCCTTGGCACTGGTGCAGGAGCAAACACGACGGGAAAACGCCTCCTGACACCGGTTGTCTCGCTTCCGGGCGAACTGGTGTATGTTAGCGCCGATCCGGGAGCGGGTCCGTTGTCTCTGCTCCAGTGATCTCATCAGCCTGAAGGAGGCGCGGGGCCAGCTCCACGGGTTCTATGACGGGCATTTCTTTGTTATCCGGCGCGGCCTTGAGGTCGCGGAATTTGCGCGCCGAGATCAGCACACGGCCCTCCAGCGATCCGGTCGCTTTGTTGTAAGCTTCTACCGCCTGGCCCAGCCCCTTACCTACCCGCGTCCAGTGACCCGCCAACGTGCTCAGGCGATCATAGAGTTCTTTGCCAAGATCACTGATCGCTCGGGCGTTCTCGGCCAAGGATTCCTGCCGCCAGCCATAGGCCACCGCGCGCAGCAAGGCAATGAGGGTGGTGGGGCTGGCGACGATCACCTTCTGCTCCACCCCGTATTCGATGAGCGACGGGTCTTCCTGGAGGGCGGCGCTGAAAAACACCTCGCCGGGCACAAAAAGAACGACGAACTCCGGAGTCGGCTGAAACTGTTCCCAGTAGGATTTTTTGCTGAGTTGGGTCATGTGGGTGCGTAATTCGCTGGCATGCTTGTGCAGGAAATGGGCACGTTTTTGTTCGTCGTCCGTCTCCATGGCCTCCAGGTAGGCATTCAGAGGCGCCTTGGCGTCGACGACGATGCGTTTGCCGCCGGGCAGTCGTACCACGAGATCGGGGCGCTGCTGGCCGTTATCGGTGGCAACGCTCTCCTGCTCGGTGAAGTCGCAATAAGCCAGCATGCCGGCCATCTCGACGACGCGCTTGAGCTGCATTTCGCCCCAGCGACCCCGGGCGGCGGGCTGGCGCAGCGCCTTCACCAGCGCGGCGGTCTCCTGATGCAGGCGCGGCAAGTGGTCCTGGACGAGGCCGCGGATCTGCTCGTTGAGGGCGCTGTAGGCATCGACGCGGGTCTTTTCCATGGCGTCGATGCGGACGCCCACTTTCTCCAGGGACTCACGGATAGGCTCCACCAATTGTCCCACGGCCTTTTGGCGGCCCTCCCAATCGGTCTTCGCGTTTTCCTGGAAACGCTCCAGATTCTCCCGCGCCAGTTCGAGGAAGGACTGGTTGTTGCGGCGCAGGGCTTCGGCAGAGAGGGACTGGAAGGCATCGCCGAGACGCTGGCGGGCATCGTCCAGGAGGGCCAGTTTTTCGTTGCCGCGCAGGCGTTCCTGCTCCAGCCGTTCACCGAGTTCCGCCAATTGGCCCTGGAGGGCGGCCAACTCTGTTTGCAGGCGAGCGGCATGGTTGCGTTCCGCCACCAAGGCATTTTCGAGTACCGGGATACGGCGGCTTTCCGCTTCGGCGCTGGCCCTGTTTTCACTTTCATGGCGAAGGATTTCCTGCTGTTCCTGGGCCTGTTGCCGCAGCGCACTTATTTCTCGCTGCAGGCTGTCCATCTGAGCGGCAGTGGCTTGCTTGCCTTCCCGGAGGGCCGCGCTGATATCGTGTTGGCGCTGGATCATGCTGCGCGCTACCAGTCCGGCCACAACCAGCCCGAGCATCATGCCGACAATGAGATACAACAGATTTTCCCAGATCAAAAGCCGGTCCTGAATGTAGGGGAACTGTTTTGAGAATACGCGAAGCGCGGCGTCAAAGCGACGGCATGCTAACCTTTGGGAACAAAATGGGGCCGGGATGCCAGGCAGGCGGGTGCCCGTGCCGGGCACCCCTGCGCCGCCGTTTCAGGATTCCAGTTGCGAGGTGCAGTTGGGACAGCGTGTCGCGGCCAAGGGAATGGCAGAGGCACAGAAGGGGCAAGCTTTGGTGGTCACGGCGGCAGCGGGTTTGGGGTGGAGCTTGTTGATGACCCGCACAATAGAAAAAATAACCAGCGCGATGATAAAAAAGCTGATCAGTGACGTGATAAAGAGGCCGTAGTTCACGGTCACGGCGCCCGCCTTCCTGGCGGCCTCCAGAGTCAGGTACGGGCCGGGAACGCTACCTTCCTTTAACACGATATAGAGGTTGGAAAAGTCGACCTTGTCGAGCAGCATACCGATAGGCGGCATGATCAGGTTGCTGACCAATGAAGTCACAATGGCGGAAAATGCCGTGCCAATAACAAAGGCTACGGCCAGATCGATGACATTACCGCGTTGCAAAAATATTTTGAAATCTTTGGCGAACGCTTTGAGCATAATGATCCCCTTCCCCTAAAGATGAAAACAAGTACCACGTAGAAGCGGTTTTGCA
The DNA here is from genome assembly GCA_021827445.1 of Pseudomonadota bacterium. GTDB lineage: Bacteria > Pseudomonadota > Gammaproteobacteria > Acidithiobacillales > Acidithiobacillaceae > Acidithiobacillus. The sequence continues at coordinate 5,722 of JAKAVW010000078.1, read as the reverse complement.
ATGTTTTTGATTAACGTCTGCAGAATTGATTGACGGCGTTTTTGCTATGGTCCATTTGCTGGTGCCCAGACGCCACGGTGCAGGCCTTTTGGCCGTCCTGACAAGTAATGGCCCAACCCTGAGCCAGATCAAAAAAATGTGCCGCCTGGACTGCCGGGGACGCATAAGCACCTCCCTGGAGAAGCGGCGCCAGGGCATGAAAATAATGGCGCTCTTCCTGTGCCCATTGGGAAACGGCTTGCCAGCAGGTAGCCTGTTCGTTTGCGGGCATTTGCGCACAACCGATCGCGTTGTTGCGCGCATGATCCAGCGCCTGTTGCCAGTTGGGGCAGAATTGCTGTTTAGCCTCGGCACGCTGGGCGGCGACGGCGGCGAGCCGTTGCTGCGCAGTCTCGGCATTGCGATTGGCCCTAGCTGCACCCCGCGCGGCGGCGCTGGCGGTAGTGGTTGAAGAGGAGGCAGGTGGCAGAGAAGCGCAGCCTGACAGGGTAAGCGTGAGCAGGAGGAAAAGTATTTTTGCGGGCATGTGGCGAGACTCTCGGGTAGTTGGTCTTCGCCCGTTATATATCACAAGGATGCAGGCTCTGAAACAGGCACCTTGCCCCTCCAACGCCCCTTCCATCCCTCAAAGAGTACATAGAATGCCGGTGTCACATAGAGCGTCAGAAACTGCGAGACGATAATGCCGCCCGCTACCGCCACACCCAGCGGCACCCGCGACGCGGCACCCGCCCCGATACCGATGGCGACAGGCAGAATGCCCAGCACGGCGGCGAGGTTGGTCATCATGATGGGACGGAAGCGGGTGACACAGGCATCGACCATGGCATCGACGGCGCTGGCCCCTTCACGGCGCCGGTGAATGGCAAAATCCACCATAATAATGCCGTTCTTTTTGACCAGCCCCACCAGCATGATGATGCCGACGAAGCTGAACAGATCCAGTTCCTGATGAAAGATCCATAGCGCCAGCAAGGCGCCGAAGCCCGCCAGCGGCAGGGCGGTGAGGATGGTCAGAGGGTGAATGAAATCCTCGTAGAGGATAGCGAGAATGGCGTAGATCAGCGCCACCGTCGCCAGCAGCAGCAGCGGCAGGCTGCCCGTGGACTGGGCAAAGGCCGCCGCCGACCCGCCGAACTCACCCTGCACATTGACGGGTAATATCTCCGCAGCGGTTTTTTGCACCGCCTGGGTTGCCGTCCCCAAAGATACCCCCGGCGCCAGATTGAAAGAAATGGTCACGCTGGGCAGCCCGTTATAGTGGCTGATGCTCAGTGGCCCCACGCCGTAAGCGAAATGGGCGAGTGCCGCCAGGGGCACCAGACCCGTGCTGCCCGGTACCATGATGGCGGAAAGCGCCCCCAGATTCTCCTGAAATTGCCGTGCCAGATCGAGAATGACTTCATACTGGTTGGTGGAGGCATAGATCGTACCCACCTGCGCGCCACCGAACGCGAAGTTCAGTGCCTGTTCGATTCCCTCCGGGGTGACACCCAGTGCTTGCGCCCGCTGATGCAGGATGTGCACCTCGATCTCCGGGTTGGCGAGTTGCAGGTCGCTGTTGACGGCCTGAAATCCGGGGATCTTGCGCAGGGCGGATACCAGCTTGGGTGCCGCCGCATTCAGGCTGTCCTGGTTTTCGCTCTGCAGAATGTATTGGTAATGAGATTGCGACGAAACCGGCCCCATCTGGATGGCGGGCGGCATCTGGAAGCTCGCCTCCACACCGTCAAAATGGCTGACGGTACGGCGCAGTTCCCCAATGACCTGGGTTCCTGACGCCCGCTCGCCCAAGGGCTTGAGGCGGATGATCAGACGCCCGGTGTTGGCGGAGCCAAAGGCCCCCGCACCTTGCCCGGCACTGGACATCACGGTCTGCACCGCCGGATTGTGGCCGACGGCAGCGGCGATGGCCTTCTGGGTGGTTTCGAGTTGGGCAAAGGAAATGCCCTGGGGATATTCCAGATTGCCCATGATCATGCCGCTGTCTTCGGTAGGGATGAAGCCCTTGGGCAGCAGAATAAAGAGTCCGATCATAGCCAGCAGGCTCAGCAAGGCCCCGCCATACACCCAGCCGCGATGGCTGAGCGCCACCCGCAGGCTGCGCCCGTACCAGTTGCGTAGGCGCACAAAACCAGACTCGAAGCGGCTCTGCTCCTGGTGCCTCACCCGCAGGTAGCGGGCACAGAGCATGGGGGTCAGGGTGAGTGAGACCAGCCCCGAAAGAAGGATCACTACCGCTATAGTGACGCCGAATTCGCGGAATAAACGACCGATGATGCCCCCCATGACCAGGAAGGGCAGGAACACCACCGCCAGCGACAGGGTCATGGAGATCACCGTAAAGCCGATCTCGCGACTGCCCACGATCGCCGCCTGATAGGGCTCTTCGCCATTTTCCTCATGGCGGGCGATGTTTTCCAGCATGACCACGGCATCATCCACGACAAAACCCACGGCCAGGGTGAGTGCCAGCAAGGTCAGGGTGTTGAGGGTGTAGCCGAGCCCGTAAATGATGGCGAAGGTGCCGAGGATGGAGGCGGGAATTGCTAGAGCGCCGATCAGGGTCGGGCTGCCGCGGCGCAGGAAGAGCCAAAGCACCCCCGCCACCAGGAATGAGGCCAGCAACAGGGTGACTTCGACCTCTTCCACCGCCGCACGGATATAGTCGGCCTTGTCGTACACCACCGTCATGTGGGCACCGCCGGGCAGGCTGGCGCTCAGCAGGGGCAAGCGCTTCCGGATAGCGTCAGAGATGGCCACGGTATCCGCATCGGGCTGGCGTACCACGGCGAGAATGAGGGCGCGCTGTCCACCGATCCAACTGGCAATCTGGTCATTGTCGACACCATTGCTGACCTGGGCGATATCGGCCAGCGGCACTACGGCGCCATTGGCGAAAGTGATGGGCATGCCGGCGAAAGAGCGGGCATCATGAAGCTGGCCGTGGACCTTCACGGCATAGTTGCGCACCGCACCCAGCACCGTGCCCTGCGGCAGATTGACGTTGTGACTGGCAATGGCCTGGGTAAGGGCCTGCAGCGATATCCCGTGCGCCTGCATGGCAAAGGGGTTGGCGTGGATGCGGACCGCGTAATTCTGCTCGCCGAAGATCAGCACCTGCGCCACGCCGGGAATACCGGAAATGGCGGGTGTCACCTTATCCACCGCGTACTGGTTGAGCTGGTAGATAGGCATATTGGGCGCGGCGAGGGCAATAAACTCGATGGGTGCCGCCGACGGGTTGAGCTGCTTGACGAAAGGCAGGCTGGGCATGCCCGGCGGCAGCAGGTGGGAGGCCTGGGTGACCGCGTTTTCGACATTCTGGGTGGCGACATTGATGTTCTGGCTGAGGTCAAACTGCAGGATGACCCGCGTCGAGCCCTGATTGTTCACCGAGCTCATGGAGGAGAGACCGGGGATGGTGGAGAACTGTTTTTCCAGCGGAGTCGCTACCGCGCTGGCCATGGTCTGCGGGCTGGCTCCCGGTAGCGTCGCCAAAACCATCACCGTTGGGAAATCGACGCTGGGGAGCAGAGCCACCGGCAGTTTCATAAAGGCAAAAATGCCGTACAGCACCAGTCCGAGAATGAGGACGACCGTCATCACCGGGCGGCGAATGAACAGGGCGGAGAAATTCATGCGGATTTCCTCTGTTGGCCCTCATGCGACGCGGTGGCTGCGTGGGTGCCGGTGAGTTCCACCTTCGCCCCCGGATAGAGGCGGGCGGGAAGCGGAAAAATCACCCGGATACTCTGGTCTACACCCTGTACCACGGCGTCGGTGCCCGATTCCCAGAGCACTTGCAGCGGCTTATCCACCGCTTTGCCATCTTGCACCACATAGACAAAGGGTCCGCTACTCCCTTGCTGGACCGCGCCCACCGGCAGCACCGTCGCCTGCGCCACCTGCTGTACCGGCATCTGCACCTGCACATACTGTCCCGGCCAGAGGCCAAGGTTGGTGTTGGGTACGGTGGCCTGCAGGCTGATGGTGGCGGTCCCCGCACTGACGCTGTTGTCGATAAAAGTGAGCTTGCCCTGAGCGAGTACGGTACCACCCTTCTCGTCGTTAATCGGCAGGGGGATTGATTGCTGTTGCGCCCGCCGCGCCGCGGTCAGCAAGCCCTGGGGAATACTGAAATTCACGGTAATGGGGGCGATCTGGTTGACCGTGGCCAGTTGTGTCTGGTTGGCGATGACCAGGTTGCCAGCCTTGACCTGTGCCAGCCCGATGCGACCGCTGATGGGGGCGACAATGCGGGTGTAAGAAAGATTGAGGCGGGCCTGACCTAAAGCAGCCTGATCGGCCTGCACCTGCGCCCTCGCCGCCTGCGCCTGGGATTCGGCCTGATCGAAGCTCTGCCGGGTGATAAAATCTTTCTCCGCCAGCGGACGATCCTGCTCCACCACATTGCGGTCATAGCGCGCGGTAGCCTGATCCGCCACCAGTTTGGCCTGTGCCTGGGCGAGCGATGCCTGCATCTGTGCCGGGTCGATGGTGAACAGGGTCTGACCTTTTTCGACCATGCCCCCTTGGGTAAACTGCACGCTTTGCAATAATCCGGAAGTCTGCGGGACGATGGTCGCTGTTTGCAAGGGGGTGACGGTGCCCAAAAAGCCCTCATAATGGGTCATGGGACGGGTGTTGGCGCTGACGAGGCTGACCTGCAGCGGCATTTCATGCTTGGCCTTGGTCTGGCAGCCACTCAACAGCAGGGCAAGGGACGCCAGCGTCAGCCAGAGGACAACAGGGGAACGGGTCACGGTGCATTTTCTCCCAAGGGCATACCGACGGTCTGACTCAGTTGGGCCAGGGCGACATAACTGTTGACCATATTCTGAATCAGGGTGTAGCGCGCCTGCGCCAGGGTGGATTCGGCGAGGAGGACATCCTGAATGGTCGCCTGCCCGACCCGGTACTGGGCCTGCACGACCTCCAGCGCCTTATGGGCGTTGTCGAGACCGCTGCGCGCGCCGGGATAGGCCGCAGTGGCGCCCCGGAAGTTGTGATAATCCTGCCAGACCATCGCTTCGGTGCTGTTGCGGCTGGCAGCGAGGTTGGATTGTGCCTGATCGGCCAAGGCCCGGCTCTGCCGAATCTGATAATGTGTGTCGAAGCCGGTGAAGAGGGGCACCGTCAGAGTGAAACCCACCGCCCAGGTGTCACCGGGCTGAAAGCCGCCCTGATAGAGATAACCATAAGAGCTGCTGACCCCCAGACTGGGCAGACCACTGGCTTCGGCGCTGCGGATATCGGCCTGAGCCACCGCCACCTGTGCCCGCGCCTGCTGCAAGGCGGGGTTGGCAATGAGGGCGGCGTGCATCAGCGTCTCAGCGGCACTGCGGAGCTGGGGCAGCTCCTGATTCAGTTTGAGGGGCGCAATCTTCAGGGTGGTCTGAGGACTGAGGCCCAGGGCGCTGGCCAGCAACCCTTCGCTGCCGCGCACCGTCTGGCGTTGCGCGGCGAGGGTGGACTGCGCTTGCGCCATGGCGGCCCGGGCCTGATAGAGGGCGCCGATGGTGGCTTGCCCGGCACGATGCAGTACCTCGGCCGCTTCGAGGTTTTTCTGGTTTTCAGCGACGGTCTTTTCGTCGGCGAGGAGTAAGGATTGATTGCCGAGAAGCTGGTAATAGGCCTGCGCGACGCTGAAGGCCACGGTCTGGATGCTCTGGTTCTGGGTGAAGCCCGCCACCCATTCCTGGGCGCGGGCGGCATCCAC
>JAKAVW010000077.1 GCA_021827445.1 Pseudomonadota bacterium | reverse complement strand
CGAGCCATGGCCGACCGCACTTTTGCCACCGCCTTGTTCGCCGACATCAGCCACTGCGTCGGGTAGTGTATACTGCATGGCCCCGCCAAAAATCCGTATCATTCAATGAAAAATATTTTGTTATATTCTAATCTTGCCTTCCCTATAAAAACCATATTCGTCGAAATCCTCATATCAACCATACAATGAATCGCCAATCAGTTCTGTAATACAATGATTTACAACAAAAACTTCAATATAAATGTTTTATAAACAATATGTTAAATAATATATAACGAATTTTAAGGCGCAACAATGCCGCTATTCCAGCAGAAAATCTATCTTCGGCGAAAAATCGCCATACCGCGGACACGCTGGCATGCATCGCCACACTTGGATATACTCCAGCAACGGAGAATTACGATGAAATGCCCTTCCCATTGCGGGGAGTGAGCCCGCTGTCGCTACCACATGACACAAGAACATGGTGGCGGCAGCGGGCACAGCATTTTTCACCTTTAGACCCTCTGACCAGGTTACGCATGACACTGAGTAGTCATCCAGCGCCATCCGCGCTGCGCAACGGAGACGCCTTATGGGCCGCGCTGTGTGTGCAGTTGCAAGAACAAACCACCGCCCAGCAGTTCAATACCTGGCTGCGCCCCCTCCGTGGCGAGTTGCATGGTAACGAACTGCACCTGTTCGCACCTAATACCTTCGTCATGGAATGGGTACGGGAAAGGCTGATAAACCTGCTGGAAGCGGTGCTTGCCGAGCTTGCACCCGGAATGATGCTTCGCCTGAAACTCGGCACCGACGGAGCGGCGGCCCCGGTAGCAGCTATTCCAGCCACGGTTTCGATCACCGATCCTCGCAATGGCAACCGGCTCAACCCGGGCTTTTCCTTCAAATCCTACGTTGAAGGCAAATCCAATCAGTTGGCCGTGGCGGCTGCCCTGCAGGTCGCCGAAAATCCGGGGAAATCCTACAATCCTCTGTATGTCTATGGCGGCGTTGGACTGGGCAAGACGCATCTCATGCAAGCGATAGGAAACGCCATTCTCCAACGCGATGCCAATGCCAAGGTGCTCTATGTCACTTCCGAAGGCTTCATCATGGATATGGTGCGCTCCCTGCAACACAACACCATCAATGACTTCAAGCAGCGCTACCGCAAGCTGGATGCCCTGCTCATCGACGACATCCAGTTTTTTGCTGGCAAGGATCGCACCCAGGAAGAGTTTTTTCACACCTTCAATGCCCTCTTTGACGGTGGCCGGCAGATTATTATCACCTGTGACCGCTATCCCAAAGAGGTGGATCGCCTGGAAGAACGCTTGCAATCGCGCTTCGGCTGGGGACTGACGGTCGCCATCCAACCCCATGATCTCGAAACACGCATGGCCATTGTCCTCTGCAAGGCGGAAGAAAGCGGCATCGATCTGCCTGAGGAGGTAGCCTTTTTCATCGCCGAGAAAATCCGCTCCCATGTCCGCGAACTGGAGGGGGCACTGCGTCGGGTCGTCGCCCATGTCAACTTCACCCACAAGCCCTACAACCTGGATACTGCCCGTGAAGCCCTGCGTGACCTGATCGACGTGCAGAAGCGCATGATCAGCCTCGACAACATTCAGAAAGTCGTGGCCGAGTATTTTCATATTCGCGGCTCCGACATGCAGTCCAAACGACGCAGTCGCAACATCGCCCGACCGCGCCAGGTAGCCATGTGCCTGACCAAGGAGCTCACCAACCACAGCTTGCCGGAAATTGGCGAGGCCTTCGGCGGACGCGATCATACTACCGTCCTCCACGCCTGTCGCCAGATCGACAAACTGCGTCAGGAAGATACTCAGATGGATGAAGATTACCTCAACCTGCTGCGGATTCTCGGGGCATGATCCAGCCCTCGCACAAGTTGTGGATAAGCCCCTGTATAACCCCTGTGCCGACTCTGTATGGAAAAAAGGGCTCTTTTTTATCCCCAGGCATACCGGCTTATCCACAAGTTGTCGACAACTTGTCAATGCCCAGAATGCTATCACTGACAAGAAATTACCCCACATTTCCACAGGCTACCGGGCCACTAATAATTATAGTAGTTAAAAGAAGAAATATAAATTATATATATAAAGCAGCCCGGCCGATCCCTTTTCATACCTGGCATTCAAGGAGCAAACCCTGATGAAAATCACCATAGATCGCGAAGATCTCCTGCCCATTTTAGCGAATATGGCAAACATTGCCGACCGGCGGCCGGTACAACCCATTCTTGCCCATGTTCTCATCGAAGCTGCGGGGCAACATTGCCGTTTCGTCGCCACGGATCTGGAAGTACAGCTTTCCGCCGACTTGGACCATCCGATAGATACCCCTGGCACCTGTGCCGTTCCTGCCCGCAAGCTCTACGATATTTGCCGCGCGTTACCCGAACACACACCCATAGAATTTCATAAAGACGGAGAAAAGCTACTCTTAAAAGCTGCCAAAAGTCGCTTTACCCTGCATGTCTTGCCCGCCGATCAATTCCCGTATCTCAGTATTCACAGCAGTCGTTGTCAGGGTAACTGTAATGCCAAAGCCTTTCGCGAAGCGCTTGCCGCCACTGCCAACACCATGGCACAAAATGATGCACGGCTCTTCCTGAACGGCGTCCTCATCGAAGTGGAAGGCCAGGAACTGCGTCTCGTAGCCACAGATGGTCATCGCCTGGCCATGATGACCCTGCCTTTCGCCAACAGCCTGGAAAGTGGGAGCTATCAGGCTATCCTGCCGCGCAAAGCCGTTCTCGAACTATTGCGAATTCTTGATGATGGCGATATCGCGCTGGAGATGTCAGACACCAGCTTTCTGCTCAACGATGGCGCGCAACAGTTCGCCTGTAAGCTCATCGACGCCAAATATCCCGATTACCGGCGGGTGATTCCCCAGGGGCATCCCCGCTTCGCCATACTCGACCGCCAGACCTTCAAAAGTGCCCTGCAACAAAGTGATGTCCTGGTTAGCGACCGTAATCCAACCACCCATCTGCACCTCAGCAATAACCAGATGACTCTACGCAGCCGCAATGAAGAGCAGGAAGAAGGCGAAATCCAAATCCCCGTCGAGTATCAGGACGACATTCTGGATATCGCTTTCAACAGTCGTTATCTCACGGATACCACCCAGATATTCTCCCAGGAAAGTTTGCGGATGCGCGTCAAGGATAGCGACAGCAGCGCAGTTTTTACTCCGATAGACGGAGATAATCCTCTCTATATCATCATGCCCGTCCGTCTTTGAAATGCCCCTGGAGGCCCTGCATATCCAATCGGTGCGTTGCATAGAAACCCTGGATCTGAAAGCGGACCGGCAGTGGAACTGGCTGATAGGTGCTAATGGTGCAGGAAAAAGTTCCGTGCTGGAGGCCATCCATATTCTCGGTACGGGACAAACCTGGCGGCACGGTCCTCGCCATGTACAGCGGGATGGTGACAACGAATATCTGGTCAGCGCGCACTTGGCCGATCATTTTCTCGCCCTGCGCCGATGTGGCGAAGTACGGGAAATACGCTATGATGGCGAGTCACTCAGTTCAGCCTGGATGCTGTTGGACATTATGCCTCTGCAAAGCCTGCACGATGACAACAGCCACTTCGTCGCAGGAACGGCAGAAGACCGCCGACGCGTACTGGACTGGGGCATCTATTACGCAGATCGCTATTATGGCACGGTGTTTCGCCAGTACCGGCGGGCTTTGCAACAGCGCAATGCCTGGCTGAAAAGCGGTTACGGTCAGCAACCCTGGGATGACGGCGTCATTGCCGCCGGTGAAGAAATCCAGCAACGGCGCCAAGCGCATCTGGCCACTGTGCAGCCCGAGGTCATCGCCCTCTGGGAACGCTGGTCCGGGTCACTTTCCGGACTCAGCCTGCATCTGCACAGTGGCTGGAAAGAGGGCTTGGCTTTAAGCGACTGCCTGCTGCGGGATCAGGAACAGGATCGCGAAATGGGTTATACCCACAGCGGCCCGCACCGTGCCAATCTGGCGTTTCGGGTGCGCGGCAAAGCGGCACTGGATATCCTTTCGCGCGGCCAATTGCGGGTATTGGGTCTGGCCTATCGCCTGGCACAGGTGAAGATCCTGAAACAGGCAGGGTTACCCTTGCCAACCATACTGATTGACGATTTCGCGGCGGAGCTGGATGCTTCGGCACGGGATTGGTGGGTGAAAGAACTCAATTTGCTGGGTGTGCAGGTCTTTGCCGCCGTCACTGCGGCCGGGCAGATCCCGGCGGCAGTGAGTGGTGGTGGTCATTTTTGTCTGGCAGCAGGCCAGTTTGAGAAGGAAACAGCATCATGACGGGAAAATACGACTCTACCAGTATCCAGGTATTGAAAGGGCTGGAAGCGGTACGCAAGCGCCCCGGCATGTATATCGGCGATACTGACGACGGCAGCGGCCTGCACCACATGGTCTTTGAAGTGGTGGACAATGCCATCGACGAGGCGCTCGGCGGTTATTGCGACGCCATCGTCATTATCATCCATGACGACGAATCGGTCAGCGTCAGCGACAACGGTCGCGGCATTCCGGTCGATATTCATGCCGAAGAGGGGCGTTCTGCTGCCGAAGTCATCATGACCATACTGCATGCCGGCGGTAAGTTCGATGACAATGCCTACAAGGTTTCCGGCGGTCTGCACGGGGTCGGTGTCTCGGTAGTGAACGCCCTTTCAGAAACACTCCAGTTGCGTATCTTCCGCGATGGCTATGTCTGGACCCAGGAGTATCATGATGGTGAACCCCAGGCACCGGTTGCCCGTGGAGAAGTGTCACGCAAACATGGCAGTATTATTCGCTTCAAACCTTCGCCCCAGGTTTTTGCCGATACCCATTTCCATTTTGAAATTATCGCGAAGCGTCTGCGCGAACTGGCTTTTCTCAATTCCGGCGTACATATCACCCTGCTGGACGAGCGGGGCGGACGGGAAGAAATTTTCCATTATGAAGGCGGCATCCGCGCCTTTGTGGAGCATCTCAACCGCAGCAAAACCGCCATTCATCCCAGTGTGATCACCCTCACCGGCGAGCGCGACGGTATTGTCGTTGAAGCCGCTCTGCAATGGAATGAAGGCTATAACGAGGCGGTGCTCTGCTTCACCAACAATATTCCCCAGACCGATGGGGGCACGCATCTGGCGGGCTTTCGCGGCGCGCTGACCCGTACTCTGAATCAATATATGGAACGGGAAGGCATCATCGCCAAGGCTAAGGTGGCAGTGAGTGGCGAAGATACGCGTGAAGGGCTGACAGCGGTGCTTTCCGTCAAGGTACCGGACCCCAAATTTTCTTCGCAGACCAAGGAAAAACTGGTCTCCAGTGAGGTCAAACCGATCGTCGAGTCCTCCATATCCGAGGCGCTGACGATGTTTTTGGATGAGCACCCCAAAGAGGCGCAGGCCATTGCCGCCAAAATTGTCGAAGCGGCACGGGCGCGGGAAGCCGCTCGCCGGGCACGGGAGCTGACTCGGCGCAAGGGTGCGCTGGATATTGCCAATCTCCCCGGCAAGCTGGCCGATTGTCAGGAGAAAGACCCGGCCAAATGCGAAATTTATCTGGTGGAGGGCGATTCTGCCGGCGGTTCTGCCAAGCAGGGCCGTGATCGTCGGCATCAGGCCATCCTGCCCTTAAAGGGTAAAATTCTCAATGTCGAACGGGCGCGTTTTGACAAGATGCTCTCGTCGGATGAGATCGGTACCCTCATTACCGCCTTGGGCACCGGTATTGGCGCTGGGGATTTTGATGTCGCCAAGCTGCGTTATCACCGCGTCATTATCATGACGGATGCGGATGTCGACGGTAGCCATATCCGCACCCTGCTACTGACCTTCTTTTATCGGCAGATGCCCGAACTGGTGGCGCGCGGCCATATTTATATCGCCCAGCCACCTCTCTACAAGGTCAAGAAAGGCAAGGATGAGCGCTACATCAAGGACGATACCGAGCTGGCCGCCTACCTGCGCGAAATTGCCATGCAGGGCGCCCAATTTCGTCCTGCGGCGGATGCTGAGCCGGTAACTGAAGAGCAACTGGCGGGCATGATGCGTCAATACCAGAATATCGAGGCTTTGGTGCAGCGCCTGGAGCGGCGCTATCCCGGTACCCTGCTCTGGGCCATGGCTACGTTGCCGCCTGTCGTTACGGAGTCGGCGGATAGCGCCACCTGGGACGATTTCGCACGGCAACTCCGTGCGGCACTGGAACTCAACGCCCTGCCCGCCGAACATTACACGGTGGAGCGGGTGGGGGAAGCGGAGGCTTTGCGCCTGGTGGTTCGCCGCGAACATCACGGCAGTCAGGAGCTGCGTTTCTTTGATCAGGATTTTTTTGCCGGTGGCGAATACCGGCATCTGGCCGACTATGCGCGGGTGATTGAAGGTAATATCGGTGCCGGTGCGCGTATGGAACGCGGCGAGCGAGGGCTTACCGTCAGCCGTTTCCGTGCCGCTATGGACTGGCTTCTGGCTGACGCCCGTCGGGGCGTCGAAATTCAGCGTTACAAGGGTCTGGGTGAAATGAATCCGGAACAACTCTGGGAGACCACTATGAACGCCGAAAACCGCCGTCTGGTGCGGGTGGATGTGGAAGACTCCATTGCTGCCGACGAGGTTTTCTCCATGCTCATGGGCGATGCCGTGGAACCGCGCCGCCGTTTTATCGAGGAGAATGCACGTTTCGTATCGCGACTCGACATCTGATCATGCGGCGATATTCTGATCAAAACGCAGGGGTATGGGCCAATGGATGATTTCCATGCGCCCGTCGGTATGTTCGACCAGTGCGGTGCAACTCTCGACCCAGTCGCCGTCGTTGTAATAGAGGATGCCGTCGATGGTTTTTTGCTCGGCATGGTGGATATGGCCGCAGATCACGCCAGCGTAACCGCGGCGTGAGGTTTCTTCGGCCAGCAGGTGTTCATAGTCGCTGATAAACTGTACCGCTTTCTTAACCCGGTATTTGACGTAAGCACTCAGGGACCAGTGACGGCGCAGGCCCAGGCGCCGGAATGCACTTTGCATCAGCCGGTTAATCCAGAGCAACAGGGTATAGCCGTGATCGCCCATACGAATGAGCCAAGTGGCGTAACGCATGGCGGCATCAAACTGATCACCATGGACGACCCAGAGTTTTTTGCCATCGGCGGTCTCATGTACAGCTTCCTGGAGGATGGCGATGTCGCCGAGAGCCATGGCGTTGCCTTGGGTTTGCACGTAATCGGAGAGTAACTCGTAGATGGGATCATGATTGCCGCGGATATAACGTACCGTTACTCCGGAGCGGGCCAGACGGAGCACCTTCTGGACCACCGTATTATGGCTGCGTGGCCAGTACCAACGCACCTTGAGGCGCCAGAGGTCGATGATGTCGCCGACCAGATAAAGCTGCTGGCAGGAGTTGTGGCGCAGGAAGTCCAGCAAGCTCTCCGCCTGACAGCCGCGGGTGCCGAGATGGACGTCCGATAGAAATATGCTGCGATAATGGGCCATAGGGCCATCCTGAAAAGGTGACAGAACCCTATATTGCCAGCAAAATATGACAGTTTGATGAAAGCTGGTCGCCGTATAGCCGCCGGTATGACTCTGGAGATCATGGTGCTTAACCTATTTAACTTTGAATATAAAGAACTTTTTACCATTGAAGGGCTTGGGCGACTGGATGGGGAATTTCTTCGGTCCCTGGCGGAAAAGGACAAAACCCTGGCGGAAAAGTTGCAAGTCTACCGTGCGGCGGGAGATCAGCCCGCCGACAAGGCCCAGAGTGAATTTTTATTACGACTTGCGCCGCATCTTGAGCGATTTATCGCCCGGCTTTTCTGCCTGGAGCCGGAAGTGGCCGAGTTGCAGGCCCGGACCCGCAGCCATGATGTGGTCATGGAGTTCAAGAAGCATTTTGTGCTGCGTCGCGCGCGCCGTTACCGGGGCGAATTTTCCGAATCTTTTGCCGATCTGGATCAGTGGCTGGACAGCGAAATCCGGCAGCGGTGCTGGCCGCAGGGGGATCGCGAATGGGCCATTGCCCGCCTGGGTGCAGAATGGCTCAGGGATGAAGTGGCCCATGCCGGGGCCATTGACCGTCTGACGCAATGGTGTGCCCTCATCCTCAAAGACCCGCAGGCCGCCCTGGCAGTGCCGGGCTGGTCCAGCTTCCGCCTGCCGCAGCGGGTGGATCATGAGGCCTTGGTGCCGCTGCAGCGTCGCGATGATCTCCAGGGCGCGCCTTTTGTCTCGCCGCAAGGCACCTTGCGGCGCCGGGACAGTTTTCACCTGACCGACCTGCGTATGGACTTGCGCGGGGTCCAGAGCGAAGTGCATTATTGTCTGTATTGCCATGATCATGATGGGGATTTTTGTTCCAAGGGCTTTCCGGAGAAAAAGGGGGTGCCTGAGCTGGGCCTGAAGGTCGATCCGCTGGGTGTCACCCTGACCGGCTGTCCGCTGGAAGAAAAAATCTCCGAAATGCAGATCCTGAAGCGCGATGGGCTCAATATTGCCGCCCTCGCCATGGCGATGGTGGATAATCCCATGATCCCCGCCACCGGGCACCGCATCTGCAACGACTGCATGAAGGCCTGCATCTACCAGAAGCAGGACCCGGTGAATATTCCGCAGGTGGAGACCCGGGTACTCACCGACGTGCTGAACCTCCCCTGGGGGGTCGAGATTTATGACCTGCTGACCCGCTGGAATCCGCTGCGGCACACGCAATATCTGGCGCAGCCTTATAACGGGCGGAAGGTGTTGGTCGCCGGCATGGGTCCGGCGGGCTTCACCATGGCCCACCATCTCCTGCAGGAGGGCTGTGCGGTCGTGGGGATAGATGGCCTGAAAATCGAACCGCTTCCCGCGCCGTGGCTGGAGCAGCCCATTCGCGACTGGAGCCGTCTTCAGGAGGACCTCGATGAGCGCATTCTGCTGGGATTCGGCGGGGTGGCCGAATATGGCATTACCGTGCGTTGGGACAAGAATTTCCTCAAACTGATTTATCTGACCCTGGTGCGGCGCCCGAACTTCCAGATTTTCGGTGGTGTGCGGCTGGGCGGTACCGTCACCCTTGAGAATGCCTGGGAACTGGGTTTTGATCACGTCTGTATGGCCACGGGCGCGGGATTGCCGCGGGTGGTGCCCATGGGCGAGAGTCTGGCGCGCGGGATGCGCCAGGCCAGTGATTTCCTGATGGCCTTGCAGCTCACCGGGGCGGGCAAGCAGTCCAGCCTGGCCAATCTGCAGGTGCGCCTGCCCGCGGTGGTGATCGGCGGCGGCCTCACGGCGGTGGATACGGCGACCGAGGTGCAGGCCTATTATGTGCGGCAGGTAGAAAAGGTGCTCGCGCGCTACGAAACGATGGCGGCGCGCTCCGGAGCAGAAAAACTCCGCGCCGGGCTCTCCGCGGAGGATGGCGAAATTCTCGAAGAGTTCCTGACTCATGGCCGGGCCGTGCGCGCGGAACGCGAGCGGGCGGCGGCGGCAGGTGAAACACCCAACTTCGTGCCGCTGATCCATGCCTGGGGCGGCGTGACCCTGGCCTATCGCAAAGGCTTGCGGCAGTCGCCCGCCTACACGCGCAATCATGAAGAACTCATCAAGGCCATGGAAGAAGGTCTGTATTATGGCGAGGGGCTGGACCCGCTGCGTGCCGAACTCGACCGCTACGGGCATATCGCGCACATGGTCTTCCGCCAGATGCGCGAGGCGGAAGGCCGCTGGCTGGCCGGCGATCAGGAACTGCGCCTGCCGGCGCGGGCGGTGTTTATTGCCGCCGGCACCGTTCCCAACACCATTTATGAACGGGAATATCCGGGGACTTTCCAGTTGGATGGGGATCATTTCCAGACCCATGTGGCCCACCAGAACGGGCCGCTGCAAGTGGTGCAGGTGGCCGAACATTGCAAGGCACCCGAGGCCGGCCCCTTTACGTCCTACCATGACGGCGGCGGGCATCGGATCAGTTTTATCGGGGATACGCATCCGGTGTTCCACGGTAGTGTGGTCAAGGCCATTGCCTCGGCCAAGGCGACGTATCCGCAGGTCATGCACAGCCTGGGGACCCTGGCGGCGGCCCGTGACTTTGACCTGCGGCGTTTTCAGCAACGCTTGCAGCATCTGCTGAGCATGCGGGTATTGCGTATCGATCGCAGCAATCCCGCCGTTACCGAGCTGTGGGTGGAGGCCCCGCTGGCGGCCCGCAATTTCCGGCCGGGCCAGTTTTTCCGCCTGCAGACTTATGAGTCCCATAGTGTGATCGAAGACGGCACCCGTTTGCAGATTCCGGTGCTGACCGTGAGTGGTGCGGGGGTGGAAGGGGATGCGGTCCGCCTCCTGATCCTGCAGTGGGGCACCGGTCCGCGTTTGGTGGGCCGTCTGCAGCCGGGCGATCCCCTGATTCTCATGGGGCCGACCGGGGCCCCCACCGACATCCCCACCGGTAAAACGGTCCTGGTGGTCGCCGGACGCTGGGGTGCGGCGGTGATGCTGGATATC
>JAKAVW010000076.1 GCA_021827445.1 Pseudomonadota bacterium | reverse complement strand
CTCCAGGCGTTCCTGCACGATTTCCATGTGCAACAGCCCCAGAAACCCGCAACGGAAACCAAAGCCCAAGGCTTGTGAAGTCTCCGGCTCAAACTGCAACGCCGCATCATTCAGCCGCAGTTTCTGCAGTGCCTCGCGAAAATTTTCATAGTCCGCCGAGTCTACGGGATAAAGCCCGGTAAACACCTGCGGCTGCACCTCGCGAAAACCCGGCAGCGGCGCGCTTGCGGGGCGGTCCTGCTCCGTCAGCGTGTCCCCCACCCGGGCGCCTTCAATGGTCCGCACGCCGGCAATAACAAAGCCTACCGCACCGGTCTCCAGAGCTGGCACGGTCAGGGATTTTGGGGTAAAAACACCGACCTTTTCGACCACATAAGATTTCTGACCCACCATCGTCAGAATACGCTGGCCAGGTCGGATAGAACCATTCATCACCCGCACCAGAACCACGGTCCCCAGGTAGTTATCGAACCAAGAGTCGATGATGAGAGCCTGTAGCGGCGCGTCCGGATTGCCTTGGGGCGGCGGGATACGCTCCACCACCCGCTCTAGAATCTCCCGAATACCGATGCCCTCTTTAGCACTGGCCTCCAAGGCATCATCGGCGGGCAGCCCGACAATTTCTTCAATCTCCTTGCGCACCCGCTCCGGATCGGCGGCTGGCAAATCAATCTTGTTCAGGACAGGCAGAATCTCCAGATCATGTTCGAGCGCCGTGTAGCAGTTAGCCACACTTTGCGCTTCCACGCCCTGCGAAGCATCCACGACCAGCAGAGCCCCTTCACAGGCGGCCAGCGAACGGCTGACCTCGTAAGAAAAATCCACATGGCCCGGCGTATCAATGAGATTAAATTGGTACTCTTGCCCATCTGCGGCGCGAAACTGCAAGCGCACACTCTGTGCCTTGATGGTGATTCCGCGTTCCCGTTCGATGTCCATGGTATCCAACACCTGACTGGACATTTCCCGCTCGGTCAGCGCCCCGCAAAGGCGGATAAACTGATCCGCGAGCGTGGATTTGCCGTGATCCACATGGGCGATAATAGAAAAATTACGAATGTGTTGCTGTTCAGTCATATGACCTGTCAATCCATGGGCACCCGGCGGCTATACCGCCACGCCAGACACCATAACAAAAAGGGCTGGTATAAACACCCAGCCCTTCGCGGTGACTACCGGCATCAATGCGGCAGCGAAAGCACCAGATAAAAACTCCCCTCACCGCGCCGCACCAACACTGGTATCGGCTGGCCTGCCGGCAACACTGCCACCAGCTTCTGCAAATCGGTAGCATCGGCGATCTGCTGTTGTGCCACCTGCAGAATCACATCGCCAGGACGAATACCAGCTTCTGCCGCCGGGCCGACTCCGACACCGAGGACAAGAACGCCGGTGTTTACGTTCAGTTGCTTACGTGCTTCTGCCGTCAGCGGACCAACCTGCACGTTCAGTCGTTTGACTTCGCCCTTCTGCGCCGAACTGTTGGGCGCGGCAGATTTCGCCGCAGCGTTCTCCAGATTACCGGGCAGGCTCTCGACCATGATATTGAGAATCATGGGCTTGCCATCACGAATGACACCCAACTTCGCCTTGAAGCCAGCAGGCAACGCGCCCACCAGCGGCGGCAACTGACCCGAGTTATAGATGGACTGGCCATCAAAGGAAACGATGACATCCCCTGGACGTAGCCCCGCCTTGGCGGCCGGGCCATCAGGTACCACCTGCGACACCAGCGCACCCACCGGCTCCTTCATGTGGAAGGACCTGGCGAGATCCATGCTGACGTCCTGAATCATGACCCCGAGCCAGCCAAAATGCACTTTCTGATGCAACTTTAACTGCTTGACAGCATCCATAGCGACATTGATGGGGATGGAGAAAGACAACCCCATGTAGCCACCGCTACTGGTATAAATCTGGTCATTGATCCCAATCACCTGACCACGCATGTTGAAGAGCGGGCCACCGGAGTTGCCGGGGTTAATCGGCACATCCGTTTGAATGAACGGGATATAAGGGTCATCTGGCAAAGGCCGCGAGGTCGCACTGACCACACCCTGGGTCACGCTGTTCTCAAAGCCAAAGGGCGACCCTACTGCCAGTACCCATTGCCCGACCTCCAGCTTGCCGGAATCACCAATTTGTACCATCGGCAGATTTTTCGCGTCGATTTTGAGCAACGCAACGTCCATGCGCGTTGACAACCCCACCAAGTGGGCCGTGTATTGATGATGATTGGTGAGGCTGACGATGATCTTCTGGGCACCCTTCACCACATGCGCCGCTGTCACAATATAACCATCAGGACTGACGATAAAACCGGAACCCAGAGACTGCACCTGATATTTCTGATCGTTTTTGTCTCCAGGCACTCCCTGGATGCCAGGTTGCCCCGGTGCCCCAAAGAAGGGGGCGAAAAACTGATTCAGGGGAGAATTCGGCGGGAATGGCGAGCCCGTGTTGTGCGCCACCTTGGTTTCTGTCGTGCTGATGTTCACCACAGCGGGTCCATACTGTTTGACGATGGGCGTAAAATCAGGCAAACCTACCAATGCTTGACCGCTAGTAGCGGCGTCCGCCCACACGGGTGCTATCGTCCCTATGCCCACCAGTCCCAAACCTACACAAAGCGCCACCGCAAGGCGCTGTCTACTCAGCACACGATCTTTCAAGAAACCCCCTCCCAACCATCGGATTTATGACTTCATCTAATTAAGATGTGTCTATCATCTCGGTATCCGTTGTACTTAGCAACAGGCATGGCCCTTTCGACCATGCGCGCAGACGCCCGCCAACTAACAAATTCTAAGGATTACCTGCAGGAAAAGCTATATAGGCTGCGCTGATCCCTTCTGTAGCCGTATCGGCCGTACTTTCCAGACCGGACTGACCCGAACCATAGGCAGAAGCGAGGTAATTACCACTACCTGGCACCCAGAGCCGTTGAATGTCTCTCTGAATGAGTATGTCTGTGCCGGAAGATGGCGACGCAAAGTCGGATACAGGGCGCAGATGAAATTCCTCATTACCGGAAGAAAAGCCTTTGAGCATGGCGGTCTGTGCGTAATGATCAGACCCGTTGCCAGTAATAATGGACGCATCCGGTACATTCCTGTGTGGCAAGAGGCCTACCAGCGTCACCGATACCACCAGCACTGCAGCAACGGAACCCACCTTAATCCAGAAACGTCTGGGAATACCCTGCCGCGGGGCGAGTTGCGGAGCCAGGATACTAGGTTCGCTCACAATCGCCCAGGCAACCCGGTCCGCGAAATCGGTCGACGCCAACTGCACCCCTTTTCGGTCATTTTGCAGAAGAAAAGAGACGCGATACTGAGACTCCCAGGTCTCTCGCAACCCGCACTCACTTTGCAAACGCGCGGCTAAGCGGTTGGCGCGCAGTCCGGTCAGCTCGCCTTCCATGAACGCCATCAGTTCTTTTTGCGTTTCATCGTTCATGACTTTTCCTGCTCTAACAACGGGGCCAAAACCTTGGCAATTGATTCACGCGCTCGAAAAATCCGGGATCTTACTGTCCCCACCGGGCACTCCATGACCTGGGCAATTTCATCGTAACTCAAACCCTCAAATTCCCGCAAAGTCACCGCTGTGCGCAGATCTTCCGGCAATACTGCCAATGCCGCATCGATATGCTCTGCCAATTCCTTACCGAGCAGCAACCCCTCTGGGGTATCATATTCCCTTAGTCCATCGGCACTGGCAAATTGTTCCGCATCTTCGGTTTCTGCATCCACAATAGAAACCTGGCGGCCTTGGGCTACGAGGTGATTCTTTGCCGTATTGACGGCGATACGGTACAACCAGGTATAAAAAGCGCTGTCGCCACGAAAATTAGCAAGCGCACGATAGGCTTTGACAAATGCTTCCTGGGCCACGTCTTCGGCCTCCTCGGGCGAGCGCACAAAGCGCCCGACCAAGGCAATCACCTTGTGCTGGTATTTGCGCACCAGAAGATCAAACGCCCCCTTCTCTCCTTTTTGCACGCGCTGGACGAGGAGCAGATCACTGGGGGCGCCATGTTCCTGACTGCCAGCAGTGCCGCGTCCTGTAATCTTACCCATTCGGACTTTCCCTTTGTTCTTAGGTGCCGTTCTTCACCTTATCAGTTGGTCATCGTATCATGACCCCAGCCAATTCTCGCAACGCTTGCGCCCAACATCTCTACCCAGGACAGCAAATGCCTTTTTTCGATTTTCTCATTATCGGCTCCGGCGCCGCCGGGCTCAGCACCGCCCTGGGGCTCAGCCGCCTCGGCCGAGTAGGTATTGTGAGCAAAGGGCAGGCAAGCGATTCCGCTAGCGACTGGGCGCAGGGTGGCATCGCCGCCGTCATGGATATGGACCACGACAGTATTGCGCTGCATATCGAGGATACCCTGGGAGCCGGTGCGGGATTATGTCACCCCGAGGCAGTCCGGCAAATTGTCGGCAGAGGCCCGGAGGCGGCGCGTCAGTTAATCGACTGGGGAGTGCCCTTTGATCGCCAGCCGGATGGCAACTGGCACCTCACCCGAGAGGGTGGCCACCAGGCACGTCGGGTACTGCACAGCGCCGACACCACGGGCCACACCATCGAGAGTACCCTACTGCGAAGGGCTCTGGCCGAACCTGCCGTACAGATGGCTGAGGAACACTACGCCAGCGATCTTTGGCTCAGCGGGGGCCGTTGCGCGGGCGCCTGGGTACTCGCTCCGGGAGGCGACCGTCCGGAATTGTGGACGGCACGGGCGGTGATTCTCGCCAGTGGCGGGGCCGGTCAATTATATCTGCACACCAGTAATCCGCTGGTGGCCACCGGGGATGGCATCGCACTCGCCTATCGGGCGGGTGCGGAAATCGCCAATCTGGAGTTTATCCAGTTTCATCCCACTACACTCTACCGGCCGGGTAGTGCACCTTTTTTGCTTTCTGAGACTTTACGCGGTGAGGGAGCGCTCTTACGCCTGCCGGACGGCAGTGCTTTTCTGGAGCATTATGATCCCCGTGCCGAGCTGGCACCGCGGGATATTGTCGCGCGCGCGATTGATACGGAGATGAGGCGGCATCACCTCGCCTATGTCACTCTGGACATCAGCGCGCAGCCCGGCTCCCTGGTGCAGCAACATTTTCCGGCGATTTTCGCGCACTGCCGGGCACGGGGCTATGATCTGACGCGGGAACCGATTCCGGTGGTCCCCGCCGCCCACTATACCTGCGGCGGCGTAGTCGTAGATGCAGCGGGACGCAGCACTATCCCGGGACTTTATGCGGTGGGTGAAGTCAGTTCCACCGGGTTGCACGGTGCCAATCGTCTTGCCAGCAATTCATTGCTGGAATGTGTGGTGGGTGCGGCAGCGATTGTTGCCGACCTGGCAGGACAGTCGCACCTGCCCAATGGCCCGCGCCAAGCGCCCGGGCGTTCGCCGGAACAACCAGCAACGGTCGCGCCGGAAGCAGGTATCGCGGTCCTGCGACAGACCTTGCAGGCAGGCATGTGGCAAGCAGCAGGCATTATCCGCAACGATGAAGGCCTGCGGTCCGCCAGCGCGCGCTGGCATGAACTGACTACGCGCATTGGCGATAGCCTGTACGGGCCGCGGTTGTATCAGGAACTGCGCAATCTGCGCCAGTGCGCAGAAATCCTCACCCGTTCCGCGCTGTTACGCGAAGAGTCCCGTGGCTGTCATTTCAACAGTGACCACCCGCAACGCCGGAGTGTGGCAGCGGACAGCATCAGTCAGCGGGATCAGCAGGGTCCGGTGCTGCGTCCCATTCCTGGCGCAATCTGAGCCGCCAGCGCCGCCACAGATCATCGCCCGTCGTGAAGAGGCCGATCAGCACATGGCGGCGACCATCGCTACCCTGTAGGGGAATCACCCCCAGGCGCGGGTGCAGAAATGGGCGGGCGCGATGCTGAACAGGCACCGCGCTGCCATCCTCCATTTGTACCCGCAGATCGCTCTCTCTACCGAGCAGGATCGCCTCCGGCACAGCCTGGCCGACACGCTGACGCAGCGGGCAACGCCAGACGATCCGTGCCAGCACCACGGCGAGCAGTGCCAAACCCCAGCGCCAGTCGTGGCCCATTGTAAAAGCCGCGCAAAGCAAAGCCAGTACACAGGGAACACTTTGTAGCCAGCGCTGTCGCCGGGCACTTCCGAAGGAAAGCATCGGCAGGACTTTGTCGCCGTCACCCATAAGGGTATGATCGGGGCCATGCTGTTTCAGCAACCGGGAGTCGAATCGTATGTCTTCAGCCGTCATTACCTTTACCCCCCTGCGTACGGAACTGGGTCTGATTCACGCCTACGGTGTGGATGCCGAAAAGTTTTTACAAGGGCAATTCTCTAACGATCTGCATGCCCTGGCCAGTGGTCACGGCCAGTGGAGCAGCTACAGCACGGCTAAAGGGCGCATGATCGCCAATTTTTACGTGCAGCGCGACGGCGAGGCCTTTTGGCTGAGTCTGGCCGCCGATATGGCCGACATAATCATCGAGCGCCTGCGCAAGTTCCGGATGATGGCCAAGCTGGAGCTTGAGCGGGGGGAACCGGAATCCGCGTTATTCGCTGTCTCGGGTAGAGGTACTGGTGATCTGCTCGGCCATGCCCTCGGGATTGCGGCGCCGGAAACCGGCAACAGCGGGGTGGTCTGCGACGACATGATCATTACCCGCCTGCCCTGGGCGGATGCGGAAGCCTTCCTGATCATTTTGCCTGCATCCCGTGTGGAGGTAGTCAGCGCAAGGCTAGCGGCTGCCGGTGCACGGGCCGGATCCGCGGAGGATTGGCGATTACAGGCCATTCATGCCGGCGTCGGCATGATCAGTGGTGCCACCACCGAAAAAGTCATTCCCCAGGAGCTGAATCTGGAAGTATTGGGTGGCATTAATTTCAAGAAGGGCTGTTATCCGGGGCAAGAGATTGTCGCCCGTTCCCACTATCTCGGTAAGCTGAAGAACCAGACTTATCGGATTGCATCCCCGGCGCCACTGCGAGCAGGCGAAGAAATTTTCAGTGCCCGCATGGGTGAGCAAAGCATCGGTATGGTCATCAATGCGGCGCCGGATCCTCAGGGTGGCTTTGCAGCGCTAGCCGTTTTACGCGCCGCCAACGTCGGGGAGGCCTTGATGGCCGGAGCGCCAAACGGTACGCCTTTGGGCTTAGAGAAACTTCCCTACCCCCTGCCCCTGGACGTCGCCAGGGAAGGATAACCAATGTGGGGTCTGGTGGCAGGCATTGTCAGTTATCCGGTATTTGCCTGGTATAGTAAGCATTATCTGGGTGAGCAGGGACTGGAACGCGGGTTTACCCGCATGGTACTGGTGTTTCTGGTGGCCACCATACTCTCTTCGGCGCTCGGTTATGGAGTTTCGTGGATGACCAGTACCCCGCAGAGCCGCAACAGCCAGGCTCAGTTGCAAAAAAAAGGCACCGCGGTGTTGGCTGACGAGTTAAAATGCGCGCGCGACCCTGCCAGCACCGTTTGCCAGTCCACTGCGGAGCAAGCCAACGCTTTGGAGCAAAAACTCCTGTCCGGCCTCGCCGGTAACCATAAAAATCAGTGAGATATCGAAAAGCCGGCGGCGCCTCACCATGCCTGCAGATCGACTAATGACTCAATCGACCAGATTGCGTACCGTATAATCGCTACGATCATCCATCTCCCAGTACACAACAATGGGGCTGGCCGGAAGAGCATTTCGGGCAGTACCGTGTTGCGCGGATTTGGTGCTGAAACTTACATGGCCGACAACGGTCACAAACTGGACACCAAAGCCATGACTGCGGTCGCGGCTCAATCCACTTTACACAGGGGTAAGCATTCAGCAGCATATGGCCGCTATTGCAGTGCGCGGAATGCAGCTTCCGGGGGTGCAGATAGCGGCTCAGTGGCATCGTTATTATCCCTATTGCCCTTATTGTCACGGCATGTACGACGAGGAGCAACCACTGATCAAGGCGGGCAAGCTCACGGTGCGCTATGTGCCGAAGGAAAAAATAACCACATGACACATTCTTCCAGAACAGTAGCAGTGAAATGGGTAATGATCGGTCTGCTGGGTTGCAGCATGGCAATAGCGGGGATTTCATCCGCTGTGGCGCAGACGGCACCGCCCAAAAAGCTGACCGCAGGCATTCTCTGGAACCAGATACTCCCGCATCACCTCCTGTATATTCAGGAAGGGCATCAGGGTCCGATTATTTACGATTTCCAGGATCCTAATTGTCCCTATTGCCATGTGATGTACGAGCATGAAGCCGCTCTTATCCAGGCTGGTAAATTGACGGTGCGTTATGTGCCGGTGGCCTTTCTGACGCCGCAGAGTCCGGCAGAGGCCGCGGCCTGGCTCCAGTCGCCACATCCCCTGGCGGCGCTCAAGCATTTTGAAGCGATCATTGGTCCCGCATTACGCAGCGGCAGTTATCATCAGCTGCCCAAGGCTAAGCCGACGGCGAAGACCAGTGAAGAGTTGAAGCGCAACCTCGAGATGATGGGAGCAATGGGTTTTGAGGGCACCCCAGCCATACTTTATCGCGTGAAAAGCGGTCAGCTTGGACGAATTCCGGGGATGATTTCGGAAAAACAACTCGCCGGACTTTTGCCCCATTTGCAATAAAACTTGGGCAGCCGATTGCCGCCCATAGATGAAGCGGCATGGCCTTAGAAGAAGCTCTGTTGTGGGAGCTTTATAGCCAACCAAGCGGACAATATGAGGTAACCGCATGATTTATTTGGTGGAGCCAAGCGGGATCGAACCGCTGACCTCTTGAATGCCATTCAAGCGCTCTCCCAGCTGAGCTATGGCCCCGATGCGGCGTAATATATGGATTCATGCCGGCGATGTCAAATATTTTTTGCATACACCCGGCCATCAGCAGCATGCGCTCAAAGGTCCACGACCAGACCGTCATAGGCGGGAATGATCGCCTCCGGCAACTCCGCAGCCAACGTCGCATAATCAACATCATGGGTCATGTGGGTAAAAATGGTCCGCTCTGCGCCAATGCGCCGCGCCCAGTACAAGGCCTCTTCCACATTAAGATGGGTGGGGTGCTCTTCGTAATGCAAACAGTCAAGAATAAGGACTTTCAGCCCCTGCAACAGCATCAGGCTGCTATCCGGGATGGTTTTTAGATCGGTCAGATACGCCACGTCGTTAAAACGGTACCCGAGAATAGGCAAATGACCGTGCATCACGGGTATTGGTGTCACCGCAACCCCACCAAAGGTCTGCGGCGATGCTATCCGGTGCATGGAGAGCGAAGGCTTCGCCCAAGTGATATCCGGCGGCAGAAAACAATAGCGAAACCGGGTTTCCAATTCTATCGCCGTGCGCTCATCCGCATGGCAAGGGATCACGGCCTTCTGCGCAAAATTGAAGGCACGCAGGTCATCGACACCATTGATATGATCAGCATGAAAATGGGTATACAACACGGCACTCAGCATCTGCATACCGGCGCGCAACATTTGCTGGCGCAGGTCCGGACCGGTATCCACCAGCAGATTGGTACCCCCATCCTGCACCAGAATACTGGCCCGCAGGCGGTGGTTGCGTGGATCAGCGCTGCAACAAACCGGGCAATGGCAGGCAATCGCTGGCGTTCCGGCACTGGACCCCGTACCGAGGAACACAATCTTCATGCCGCCACCGCGTGCTTGAACAGCGCGTGGAAATTGGCCGTGGTCTGCGCGGCGATATCCTCCAGCGTCTCGCCCCGCAACGCCCCGAGAAAGGCCGCGACGTGAGCGACAAAAGCAGGCTCGTTGCGCTGACCACGTTGCGGCGCGGGTGCTAGATAAGGGGCGTCCGTCTCCACCAGCAGGCGATCCGCCGGCACCTTCCTGGCCACCGCCTGCAATTCAATGGACTTCTTGAAAGTCACAATGCCGGAAAAGGAGATATAAAAGCCCATATCCATGGCGGCCTTCGCAAAATCCCAGTTTTCGGTGAAACAATGGATGACGCCGCCGGCTGCCGCAGCCTCTTCGCTGCGCAGCATGGCGATGGTGTCTGCCGCCGCCGCACGGGTGTGGACGATCAGCGGTTTTCCCGTGGCCTTGGAGGCGGCTATATGCCGGGCAAATCGCTCCCGCTGCCAGGACAGATCCCCTTCACTGCGGAAATAATCCAAGCCGGTTTCGCCGACGGCCACCACTTTGTCAGACGCCAGGGCAGCGAGCAGAGACTCCCATTCCGGGGTCTCTGCTGCGGGTTCGTTGGGATGCACGCCCGCCGCCGCCCACACGCCGGGGTACTCGGCAGCCAAGGCCCGTACCCGCGGCCAGTGCGCCTCGACGACCGCCGCAACCAGCATTTCTTGCACCCCAGCCGCCTGGGCGCGAGCCAGAATGCCAGCCCGATCGGCATCAAAATCGTCGAAATCCAGATGACAGTGAGAATCTACCAGCATGCGTTTATGACCCTCTGGCGGATTCTGGCGAATTTTTTCTGCCCGATTGCTGGGCGGGAGACAGACCCCGCCTCTGCCGGGCAGTCTCAAAGAGACAAATCCCGGTAGCGACGGATACATTCAGACTTTCGATAGA
>JAKAVW010000075.1 GCA_021827445.1 Pseudomonadota bacterium | reverse complement strand
CCGATCTGCGGCGGCCAGAGAGCGCAGCATGAATGTGCCCGCCGTCAAGGATTTCCGCGCTATTGCTGGCTATGGTGTCGAAGGCGAGGTGGAAGGCCGTATGGTGCGGGTTGGCGCCCGTCGCTTCATGGCACGCGAAAATGTGGCGCTGGGCGATGGCACCGAGATGGCCGCGCGCCTCGAGGGCACCGGGCGCACGGTGGTGTTTGTCGCTGTCGACGCAACGCTGCTCGGCTGGCTGGCCATCGCCGATCGCATCAAACCGGAGGCGCGCGCCGTAGTGCAGGCGTTGCGCGAGCGCGGCCTGCAGGTGGTCATGGTCACCGGTGATGCGCGCGCCACCGCGCAGTCGGTCGCCACGGAACTGCGCATCGAGGAGATGCACGCCGAGGTGCTGCCCGAGGATAAAGCCAGGGTCGTGACCGGCTTGCAGGAACAGGGCCGGCGGGTCGCCTTCGTCGGCGACGGCATCAACGACGCTCCAGCGCTGGCGCAGGCCGATGTCGGCATCGCGCTCGCCTCGGGCACTGACATCGCCATCGAGGCGGCGGACGTGACGCTCACGCGTGGACAGCTCGGCGAGGTGGTCACGGCGCTGAATGCGGCGCGGCGGACGCTGAGCAACATCCGCGGCAACCTGTTCTGGGCCTTTTTCTACAACATCCTGCTGATCCCGATCGCCGCTGGTGTGGCCGCGCCTGTCGGCATCCATCTGAATCCGATGGTGGCTGGCGTGGCCATGGGTCTATCCTCGGTGTTCGTGCTCGGCAACAGCCTGCGGCTCAAGCGGCTCAAGGCTTACGCACCCTCGATTACACCGGGCACGGTGACGGGTACCGCGCTCGAACCTGCTCATTCCTGAGCCATCGTTCCAACAAGGAGCATCCATAAATTACCGCGCTCGGCATCGGGGTGCGCGACAAGTTCCAGCATGTGGCTGATATCGTGCGCGATTGAATAACGCTTATGCGAGCACTTTGTAATAATTTCTTATTTCCAATAGGAGAAAACCCATGAGCAATATTAAGCTGAAAATCACCGGCATGACCTGCGAACACTGCGTGCGTGCCGTGGCGAAGGCACTGGAAGGCGTGCCCGGCGTGGACAAAGTGAACGTCACGCTGGAGCCAGGAGAAGCCGTGGTGCATGGTAAGGCGGACACTGCCGCACTGATCACGGCAGTTGAGGAAGAAGGCTATAAGGCGGAGCGGGGCTGAGGAAGCCAAATCGCGCTACGGCGTGAAGCGGATCCCATATGTTGGGACAACAAGCCTAAACCATTGTCCCAAAATCTGGGGTTATACATGCTAGCATGTTGTAATCCGCAGCCCTTCCGGAACGAAGATTTCAGGACACAAACCGACCTTGACACCGTACTATAGTACGGTGTCTATGATGTCTCCTGTGGGAATCATCCCAGGATGACCGATTGGAGGTGGGTCATGACTGTCAAGGCTGAGCATGTCGACGCAGGCAAATCCTGTTCCGCAAACCCCCAGGCACCAGGTCCTGCGCGGAAGGGTATGTGGGGTTTGATTGTCGCTGTGGTGGTGGGCTTTTTTGCCTCAGCCTGCTGTGTATTGCCGCTGTTGTTGATTGTGGCTGGCATTGGCGGTGCGTGGATGGCCAATCTGCGGGTTCTCGGACCCTATGCGCCTTATCTGGACGTTCTGGCGTTGGCCTTTCTGATCTACGCCCACGTACAAAACCACCGAGAAAAGAAGGCTGCTGCCTGTGGCGCCTGCGCGCCGGTGGGACGGTGGAAAACGCCCCTGCTCTGGGCTGGTACCATTGTAGTGCTGATCGTGCTGGCACTACCCCATATATTGCCCCGTCTGCTGATGCCGTAATCAGGCACTTTTCATCACTCATAAGAGGAGATTTATCCATGAATATAAACGATTTTTATCAAAAAACCCGGCCCTCTCTGTGCGTCATCGCATTACTCATGGGGGCTATCACGGTCATGCCAGCGTATGCGACAACTGCCCCCGCCAGCGCCACCCAAAGCACCTTGGTTACAACCGTATTCAAGGTGCCCGGCATGACCTGCGCAGACAAGGCCTGTGATACGTCCATTTATATCGCCCTACATCGTCTGCACGGCGTGAAAAAGATTCAGATGGATGACATGGCCAAGACCGTCACGGTGCGATACGACCCGAAAGACGTCAGCGTCCCCACCTTGTTGCATACTTTCACCCACATTGGCTATCCCGCCTCAATAGCGCCCCAGTAAGACCATGGGTACAGGCGCTTCGCCCATGAGGAGCATCATGATGGACAAACGAATTACGTTACCCATTACCGGAATGACCTGCACGCACTGCGCGGTCACGGTGGAAAAGGCGCTACGCGCGGTGCCCGGTGTAGGCAATGCTCAGGTGTCATTCCCGGAAAGCGTGGCTCAGGTGGAGGTCGCCGATACGGTGTCCACCGAGACGCTCACTGCCGCCGTCACCAAGGCCGGCTACGGCGTTTCTCTGTCAGATACCGCCACCATCCCGGCGGCGATGGCTGCGGCAAAGGGATCCGATGGCAAGATGCATGTCGCCGTGATCGGCTCCGGATCGGCGGCCTTTGCCGCCGCCATCCGCGCCACAGAAGATGGCGCCCAGGTCACCATGATAGAATCCGGCACTCTGGGCGGCACTTGCGTCAATGTCGGCTGCGTTCCTTCCAAGATCATGATCCGTGCCGCACAGATAGCCCACTGGCAACGTGCCCATCCTTTCCATGGACTGAGCCATGCGGTGCCTACCGTGGATCGCGCGACACTGGTGCAGCAGCAACAGAATCGCGTGGACGAACTGCGCCAGGGCAAGTACGCCAAGGTGCTGACCGCGCATCCAGAGATCACCTTGTTGCAGGGACATGCCCGCTTCGCCGATGCCACGACCCTCATCGTGCGCGCTGCGGACGGACACGAACAATCCATCCATGCAGATCGTTTTCTGATTGCTGTCGGAGCCCATGCGCATCGCCCCGCCATAGCGGGGCTGGCGCAAACCCCTTACTGGACATCGACGGAAGCCCTGGTGGCAACGGAATTGCCGCGGCATCTCATCGTGCTGGGCGGATCGGTCGTGGCCGTGGAGTTGGCGCAGGCCTTCCGCAGGCTCGGAGCCGAGGTCACCCTGCTGGCGCGCAGCACGCTCCTATCCAAGGAGGACCCGGCGCTGGGTGCGGGGCTGGAGGCCGTGTTTCAGGAAGAAGGCATACGCCTACTCAAGTACACGGTCCCCACCTCGGTACATTACGGGAAAGGCCAGTTCGTCGTACCAACCGGCACGGAGACGCTCCGCGCAGATCGCCTGCTGGTGGCGACAGGACGCACACCCAATACCCAGGACCTGGGACTGGGGCGGATCGGCGTGACAACCGATACATCGGGGGCGATTTCAGTAGACGATCACCTGCAGACCAGCGTGCCCCATATTTATGCGGCAGGTGATTGCACCACCCACCCCCAATTCGTCTACGTTGCGGCCGCCGGGGGCACCCGTGCGGCCATCAATATGCTGGGCGGGGACACGGCCCTGGATTTGCGCATTATGCCGACTGTCGTCTTCACGGACCCGCAGGTCGCCACCGTAGGACTGGATGAGCAGGCAGCGGAGCAGCATGGATTCACGGTCGACAGCCGCACCCTCAACCTCGACAATGTGCCGCGCGCACTGGCAAATTTCGATACGCGCGGGTTCATCAAGCTGGTGGCGGACAAACACTCCGGCAAATTACTGGGTGCCCAGATTTTGGCCGCAGAAGGTGGGGAAATCATCCAGGCGGCAGCGCTGGCCTTGCGCGGCGGCCTCCGGATACAGGATCTTGCAGACCAACTCTTCCCCTACCTGACCATGGTCGAAGGATTGAAGCTCTGTGCTCAGACTTTTACCAGGGATGTCTCGCAATTGTCCTGCTGTGCGGGGTGATAAATTAATTGAGATAGGCAGCGGGAGTTACGCATGACTAAGCAACGGGACAAATCCGGTTTCAGCATTGGCCAGGCGGCGAAGGCTGCCGGTGTTCATGTGGAGACCGTGCGTTTCTACGAGCGGGAAGGGCTCATCAGGCAACCGGTGAAGCCTAGCCTTGGTATACGTCGTTACTCTTCCGAAGTGGTGACCCGTATACGCTTCATCAAACATGCCCAGGCCCTGGGATTTACCCTGCAGGAGGCCCGGGAGCTCCTCGCTCTGCGCACGGATGACGCGGAAATCTGCATCACCGTGCGCCACCACGCCGAGGTCAAGCTCGCATCGGTTCACGAAAAGATTATAGCGCTACAAAGTCTTGAGACCATTCTGACGCGATTGATCGAAGAATGTAAAAGCGGAGATATCAGCAACCGCCACAACTGCCCTATCCTGCAGTCACTGGATGATGAGTAACTCCATGTATATGGTGCTGAAACACAGCAGATCCCATAAGAGGGCAACACCCGTTGCCAGGATAATCGACCATGAATAAAGTGACAAACAGATATTTGCTGGGATTTGCGTTGTTATTACCCATAACAATCACCGCACTTGCCATGCCGGAAAGCGTCATGAAACACCCGGCACTCCCCAATATATCTTTGCATGATATGTCGGGCCACTTGGTCAAGCTGAAGAGTCTCGAAGGAAAAATCATGGTAGTTACGGTTTGGGCAAACTGGTGCCCGTATTGCCATCAGGAAGCACCGGGCTTTGTTCGCCTCCACAAAGAGATGGGTTCCAGAGTGCGGTTCATCGGCATTGCCATTGATGACAGGGAATCGGCCGAACATTTTGTTAGTCAGGAACACGTCAACTACCTGACATTACTGGCTGGCGCCCATCCAGGTAAGGTGCTTGCACGGCTTGGCGACCGGCAAGAGATGCTTCCCTATACATTGATTATTTCTCCTAAGGGTTATGTCCTGCAGCGTCATTTGGGATTCTATTCATCAGAGAAACTCTCATCAGAGTTAAAATATGCGATGAGCTCCACTCAGTAATTGGAAATTTTAGAACCAAAAGAATCAACATACGCTCCCCAGGAGGATTACTTGCGCAAAGACTCTGTAATATCCGGGCGGTGTTGATGCACTGCCTCGGCGCGGGAGGGCTCCGGTAAACCGGTTTCTGCGGACAAACATGGAGCGCGAAACAAACGACCGCTCCACATTCCCACAACGCTGCGCTGGGTCACGATAATCCAAAAAATGGTGAGCATGGCCGTAAAAACCGCACCCAGGGGCAGGAAGACCACAAAATGTGTTTCTTTCGCGAGCAGATAAGTAGCGGCGTCAAAGACACCCAGGGGGAAAGTGAATCCCCACCAGCCCATATTGAAGGGCAAGCCTTCACCCAGATAACGTAGGGTGAAAAAGGCCGCCATAAGCATCCACCATAGGCCAAATCCCCAAAGCAGCAAAGCCAGAAAAAGGCCCGCCATTTCGCCAAACTGCGCCATACCTGCCAAAACCGTACCGGCGAAAACATGCTGATCGGCAACGCCGAGGGTAATCATTGCCATGGCGCCGGTGCCCAGCGGTCCCAGCGGCAACCAGGCCGATACCGCCATATCCCGGTGCGGTAATTTATGCAGCGTGAGGCGTAAAAACAGGATCGCCAGAATGCCCATGGAGAGCAACACGGATATAGACCACAGCACATAACTGACATAGATCACCGCAGTACCGGCGGCAGGCGCCAGATGCTGGGCCAGCAAGCCACCGCTGGCCGCTGCCACTTCCGGTGGCACAATGGGTAATAGCCAGGCTGCGGTCATCTGCTCAATGTGGTGTTCGTGTACGGTAAACATGAAAAAAGGCACCAGCAGCACTGAAATCACGGCCAGGACCGTATCCACCCACCACATCACTTCTGTAATCGCGATGGAACTCGCGCTGATTGGCCAGATAATAATCATGCCGTTCACAATAGTGGCAAAGCCCATAGGAATGGCACCAATAAACAAAGACTGAATGGGATGATGAAATAAACGCCGGAAACTGTCTGGATAGAAAATCGCCCTTCCCACGAAAAGCAAGGCGAACAGCACAAAAAAGAGGACGTTAATACCCCACAAGCCTTGTGCCAGAAGCTGTTGCCCCCAATGCCCATAGGGAAATTCTGCCAGCATAAGGGCGAGAATACCGGTACCCATATTGGCGGCGAACCAGTTGGGCGTGAAGTGGCGAATAATTTCCCGGGGGTCACTTTTGGGTGCGTCTGCAAATAGGGTCATGATCCGGCTTCTCTCTGTAGCGTCCTGATTGTCATAAAGCATAGACTTGAGCAGAACCCATCTCTAATGCTATTTTCTAACCTGAGAAATAACCCACGGTAATTTCTGAAAGAAGGGGAGAATAGTATGGCTTCGGGACGCATAGACCCCGCCCTCTTACTGGTCTGGGCGCAGGCCGCACGTAACGGCAATTTGCATGCGGCGGCGGACGCGCTGTTCATGACCCAGCCCGCCGTCTCCCACCGCCTCAAACAATTGCAGGAACTGGTTGGAGAACCGCTGTACCACCGCGCCCGGCATGGTATCGCCCCTACCCCCACAGGCTTGTCCCTGCTCCGCATTGCCGAACAAATTGAGGCCGCGCTGGAAGAGGCACGCGCCCTGTGCATGGACACCGAAGGACTGCTGCGTGGCTCCCTGGCCCTCATCGCCAGCCACAGCAATGCCGAAACCCTGCTCCCCCGCGCCATCGCCAACTTCCAGCGCCTATATCCTGCCGTCGCGGTCCGCCTGATCACCACCAACAGCCGCGCCGCCAAGGAGATGCGCGATCAGGCCGATCTGATTTTTGTGGAAGACGATGTACCCCTGGCCGGTGTCAGCGACTGGCAGCAGGAAACACTGGTGGAGACGGAAATCGTGCTGCTCGTCCCCACCGGACACCGTTGGTTACTGGAGCAGAAGCCAGTGCCTTTAGGAGCCCTCGCTGAGGAATCGCTGGTGTGGCGGGAGGAGGGTTCCGGCATCCGTGAACATGCCTTGCAGGCACTCAAGGCGGAAGGGTTTTATCCCGAAATTCGCTATGAACTGAGTGGCCTCGCCGCCATCCGCGATGCCGTGCGTTGTGGATTGGGCGTCAGCTTTGTCTCTGCATTGAATGATGCTGACCAGCAACCTGGACTTGGGACCCGCCCTACTGCACCCGTCATTCGTCACCGGCTGACGGTGCTACACCGCCGGGCACCCAGTCACAGCGCCAGGGCCTTTCTGGCGCTGTTGCAGCAGCATAAAACCATATTGCCGTCTGGATGATTGCGCCCATACCTTGACATTTCCCATACTCTGTACCACATACAGACACTGTTGTTGTTACTGGTACGAGGCAGTCAAAGATCAGAAGTGAATCTTTCCGGCGACAGCACCAATTTGGGAATGATGCTGCCCATGCGCACGGGGGTTACCGGAAAGGCACTTGCCCGACGTCTACAGACCATACTGCGTGCTACCGACTCTGCCTTTCGCCTTGGAGGCGATGAATTTGTGTTTCTGCTCAATGACCTCGAACGCTGGACAGATCTTCGAGGTGATTGTTGAACGGATTCGCCAGGCCATAGAAGAACCCTACCTGCTCGACGCCGTGGAGGTCCATGTCGGCGCCAGTCTCGGTGTCACCGCTGTACCCTCTGGATGAGACCAAGCCCAGAGACCTGTTGCATCATGCCGATCTCGCCTTATATGCAGCAAAGGCCAACAAGGCAACACGCACAGAATACTATGTGCTCTATGACCCCAGCGTTGTCCAGGATGCCACTCCCCTTGGGTGGCTTCATAGATTTTCGGCAATCTCGATAACGTTCAGGTATTAACGGGATGGCTCCCGCGGTATCGCTTTCCCATTCGCGTCTTCGGCATCCCAACGCCGCGCCAGTGTATCCAGCGCGTCCAGCACTTCCCGCAATTCCAGTCCACGCCGGGTCAGGCCATAAGTCACTTCCGGAGGAATGCTGGGATAATACTCCCGGAAGACGATCCGGGCCGCCTCCAGGGTGCGTAAGCGCTCCGTCAGCATGCGCGATGAGATGCCGCGCACTTCCCGTTTAAGTACCCCAAAACGCAGTGGACCGCGCTGTCTCAGAGTCCACAGGATAACCGTGGTCCATGGCCCCATCAGCAGGTGGAGCAGGGCGTCCATGGGGCATGGGGTTTCTTGTTTGGTTTTTCGGGTCATGGTTACTCATCCGTACCTACTTCACAAACCATACTAAATGGTCTTTACTGGGCCGGCAATGTTCACTGACGCGAGGAGTTCATCATGAGCAAAACACTGGTGCTGTATCACAGCCTCTGGGGTCATATTGAAACCATGGCCCAGGCCATCGCCGAGGGCGCCCGGGAAGTCCCTGGCGTGACGGCGGATATCAAGCGGGTGCCCGAAAGCATGCCGGCAGAAACCCTGGCCGCCATGCATGCCAAGACCGGTCAGGCGGCTCCGGAAGCCCACCCCGATGATCTGGCGGATTATGATGCCATCGTCTTTGGCACACCGACCCGCTTCGGCAACATGAGCGGACAGATGCGCAATTTTCTCGACCGTACCGGCAATCTCTGGCAGGAAGGTAAACTGGTGGGCAAGGTCGGCAGCGTGTTCGCCAGTACGGCCACCCAGCACGGCGGCCAGGAAACGACTATTACGTCTTTTCACAGCTTTCTTTTTCATCAGGGGCTGATCGTGGTAGGCGTCCCCTATAGCTGTCAGGAGCTCATGAATATGGACGAGATCAGTGGTGGTACGCCCTATGGCGCCACGACCCTCGCCAAGGGCGATGGCAGCCGCCAGCCCAGCGCTAATGAACTGGCCATCGCCCGCTTCCAGGGGCGCCACGTTGCAGGTATCACTCAGAAGCTATTCGGTTAATTTTCAATACATCAACCCGTAATTGCTCCCTTTAGCGCTACCACATTCTCAAGAGATCGAGACCATGTGAAGTTGCATTATAATCCCGACGACTGTTCACTTTCGTCCCTTGCCATCCTGAACGGTCGTCATTGTTTTTTACTGGGTGATGGCTTTCAGCGACCCCAGCCGCATAGTGGCGCTAATGATGGCATCTCGCTGGCGACCGGGCAGAGCCGACAGGGCCTTCCTGATTACTGTTTTTGCGTGGTTCTGTTCTGCCCTATATGAAACGTTCTGGTCTGCGGAAAACTCCATCTCTGTGCCATCATCGCGAATGAAAGATACATGCTTCGGTTCCACATTGACGAGTGCCGCAATATTTTCCCTGCGCTTAGGAGCATTTTTTGAGTCCTTGAGCTTTCCTCCACGGTGACTGGCGCTGTGTGTGATCTTTTGGCCAGGTGTGCGGGAACCTGCACCGGCAGGTAGTCCATCACCAGGTCATCTACTGAATAGGCAGAGTCGCCACCTGGGGAGTGTTTTATAGTCGGTCGCATATACCGTGGTTCTGTTACGTCAGATCATTCTGACGGAGTGGGTTATAACAGAAAGCCATTAAGTGCATGGCAAATATAATATTATTATATGATTCGTTGCTAACGCTTTTGCTGCCGGGTATTGCATAATCTGAGTCGCACTCAGTGCATCGCCAAATCTATCCATAATTCGTTGATTTTTATTTGCTCTGCACTTCTCAACACCATTGCAACCTAATGAATAATCGGCAGATCGGCTTCGAATCTTACGCAACCCGTCAAAAAGCCATTATAATTTCTATAGTCAAACTGTTACTATTAAAAATACCTATCGCCGATCTGGACACCCCCATGCCCGCACCCAACCGAAAGATACAGCATAAGACAACTCATCAGCGCCCGGTATGGCGGTGCTTGGTTCGGTTTTTACGTCACCACCGGTAAGGATGCCATCCATGCCACAGAAATCCATCGGGGAAGATACCGGGATCACGCAGGAAGCGACTAACGCATCGCAGATCAATAAGCGTTTGACAGTACTGCTCAACATGATCCCGGATATGCTTATTTTTAAGGATGGCGAGGGCCGCTGGCTGGTTACCAATGATGCCGCCAAAATGGTTTTCCAACTGGAAGGCATTCCCTGGCAAGGCAAAACCGATCTGGAACTGATCGGCCTACATCCGGAATTTCGGGCGATTCACGAAAAACATCTTGCGGAAGATGAAAATGCATGGCAGACGGGACGAGAGGTGGCAGTAGAAAGCCTGGCTATGGAAGGCGGCCAACTCGCGACTTTCGATTTGCGCAGGGTACCCCTGTTTAACCGGGACGGGAATCGCGAAGGATTGGTGATTATTGGACGCAATATCACTGAGCGCAAAACTGCGGACATGGCTTTACAGGAAGGCCTGAAGCATCAGCGTCAGTTGGCTGGCTTCAATCTTCTGCTGGGCGAGATCAACCAAGCTATTGCTCGTGCAGACGATGAACAAGCATTGCTTTATGACATCTGCGCACTCGCCATACGCTATACCAACATGAGCCTCGCCTGGATTGGCAAGCCCGATGCACGGGGGGATTTTCAGGTGCTTGCCGCAGCCGGGGAGACCAGGCATCTGGACGGAAACAAAACATCCAGCCGAGAAGATTTCGCAGAAGGACGAGGACCAACCGGAAGGGCCTGGAGACAGCAACAGGCGATTTATAACGCCGAATTATCGCAAGACCCGAGTATGG
>JAKAVW010000074.1 GCA_021827445.1 Pseudomonadota bacterium | reverse complement strand
GTCTGCAACTGAATCACCGGGTCGCCGCCCTGTCCCGATAAACGCCGGACGACCGAGTGGAGCAGCAGGCCCATGCCCTCGGTGATGAAGGTGCGCTGGAAGAACAGCACCGGGTCCTGATAATCGCGGGCAGCGGTCCCGGCATGCACCCGCGACAGGTCGGCGGCAAATTCGGCCTGCTGGAAGGTGCCCTTGAGCACGTCTTCATGGGGAACGGCGACTTCGCGCCAGGGTTTTAGTGTCATATTCTTATCTCACTGTCCAGGTCATATCGGGCTTAAGTGTGTGCTGATCAACTACCGCAGGATGCGGGTCAATAGCTTTAATCAGCGACTTTAACTTCTGCAAAACTTGAGAATGATCTATGGCGCGCGGTCGCAACCGGGACTGCCGCACAGGCAATTCAAGATGCAATACCACCCGTATTTCCCGGCACTTCAGCAGGTTCGCGGCAAGCCTTTTTTCAGCCACATCATTCGCATGACATTTTGCCGAAACCAGCCCTGCCAGAGTGTCCCTTACCTTCATGGCCACTTCATCGGCCAAATCGATGACCTTTGTCCGTGGGTGAACGCGATAATCTTTCACCTCAATCAACCACGCCCGCGATGGAGATGACTCTGCATAGACGATATCTACTGCCTTGCTTCCGCCACAAACCGTGCTGAATTGTCCGCGATAATGTGACCAATCATCATACTGACTGGCTAATGCGTCCACCTTAAAGGTAAAGACCAGGTTTCCCTCTGTAATCACCTGTTGAATGACTGGCATGTCAGTCTTCCATCGCCAAATAACGGTCGGATTGCATCAGCTCTTCGTCCAGCAATACCAGTGTTTGCAAATCATCCGCGCTATCGCCCTGTTCTAACGATGTCCCGTCTGAAGTTGCTCTGAGTGCAAAATAACGCTGTTTTACCTTCTTAAAATTGGTCTGCGTTGTCAGCATTTCCAATTCACGCAGCAAAAATAGAGAGTGCGTAGCTATAAAAACCTGAACCCCCTGTTTGCAGACATACATGATACTTTCGGCAACAGTCCTGATAAGCTTAGGGTTGAGATTGGTTTCTGGCTCATCCCAAAAAAGATAACCATTCTCAAGCAGCATTCCTGTACTGATGAGGCGCGCAAGCATGGCCACTTTACGCAATCCTTCCGCAACTAGTGGCATTTCCATCCGACCTGTGCCGGGAATATTGAGATAAAAATCGCCAGTGCCCGAATCTACTACAACGGAACCACCCATAGCCTTTTCGAGTGGTTCCAGCAAATCTGCCACAACATGCGCTCTTGGTCCTCTCAAGCTGGGTGCACCCAATAGGGAAACAGTATCACGCCAAGTCTCTTCGAATCGTAAATGATAGTTGTCATAAAGTGGGCCAAACCATGGACATAAGGTAACCAGTTCTCGTGTTGGTATAAAGACAGCAGGCTGATGCAGACTATCCGCAGGGGCCTTGTCAACTTGCACAGCAACACTTGCCCGTGTTGCGAAATTGAATGTGCACGACTGGGATTTTTCACTCATAATAAAGGCCAACTCGCATCTATCCTGGCCCTGCCGCCTTTTTACAAGCCGTCCTAACGCATCGGGACGAAATACTCCGACCAATTTATCGGCATAGGATTTTTGCAGAGCCGTTTTCGTATATTCTTTTGAATCCACATGTACTTTGAGGACCGCGTAAAGCAGCTTAAGTAGTTGTGTTTTACCAAGTCCATTTTCGCCAACGACCACATTCAAACCGGATGAAAATTGATATTGATCGTTGGGCAAGGCACCGAAATTTTTTATGCGTACACTTTTCAGCATGGCTATACCTCGCTTAAAATTTGACTTAGAACTATTACCGAAACAATATACAATCACAATCCACAGTTGTGGATGATGGCAATTTTTCGCCCTGACTTGTGGCTCATACGTCCTCTCCGGCGGCATCTGGTTCGTGCGACAACTGACCACTGGCAGCGCGTTCGCGGGCCAACAAAACAGCACGGTGCAATTGCGCCTGCATCAGCTTCATATCGGGGATGTGGTCCAGATATTCAGCAATACGAATATTTGCGCTGCTCAAATGCATCAGCTCCACCTGTTCCGTGTTGGTGCCAGCGCACAAAATCAGTCCGATAGGCGATTCCTCATCCTGAGTGCGGTCGTACTTGTCGAGCCAACGCAGATAAAGTTCCATCTGCCCTTTATGCGCAGGCTGGAACTGTTCCAATTTCAACTCGACCGCCACCAGTCGGCGCAAATGCCGGTGGAAAAACAGCAGATCCAGATAAAAATCATCGGGGCCGACGGTGATACGTTTCTGCCGCGCAACAAAGGTAAATCCTGCGCCCAATTCAAGCAAAAAGCGCTCCATGTCGCGCAGGATGGCTGCCTCAAGATCGCGCTCGCTGTAGCCCTCGGGCAAGCCGAGAAAATCCAGCATGTAGGGATCACGAAAAACCATATCCGGCGTCATCTGCCCACCTGCACGCAGGTGGCTAAGTTCGGCTTGCACGACCGCTTCCGGCTTTTTAGCGACGGCAGTGCGCAGGTAAAGCTGGCTGCCGATGCGCTCGCGCAGGGTACGCACACTCCAGCGTTCGATGCGGCACATCTCGGCATAGAACTCGCGTTCCAAGGGCTTTTTCAGGGGGATCAGTGCAATGAAGTGGGTCCAGCTTAAATGTCGTACCAGCGATACGACAATCTGCTCGTCGGGGAAAACCTCGGCAAACTGGATCATCCGCGCCAGATTCTTGGCCCCGAAGCCCTGCCCATAGTCACGCACCAACTGGGCGGACAGTGTCGGTACAATCTCTTCCCCGTATCCGGCACGCTTTTTCTTCAGCACTTCCTTGTGGATGCGCTGCCCGATCTGCCAATACAACATCGTCAGCGTGCTGTTGGCCGTCTGGGCCACATGCTGCCGTGCCTGATCAATCAGGTCGCGGCCTTCGTCGATCAGTACCGCATTGGTCATAGCCGAATCACTCATGTTAGATCAGTGGTCTCTGCGTTTCGACGATTCCCGACTCTCCGACGGCCTGTTCAATGCCGTTCCACGCAGCCACCAGTTCGTTGTAGGCACGGGCATCTTCGGCCCAGCTTTTGCGTTCGCAGAGGGTATATAGACGATATGCGAGAGCGCGTATGGCTTCGGCCTGATCGGGCATGCGGGCCAGCAGGGCACCGGCGGCGGTTTCGCCGTCCTGATTGAGGGCACGGATGAGTTGATGCAGGGCTTGCCAGACGGGGGCTTTGCTATGGGTGACGGGTGGCCATTCACGCGGCAGTTCGGCCCATTTGAGCAATCGAAGGTTGCCGCCGCTGCTGTCCACCACGCCAGCCTCGCTCAGCCTGCCGACGCTGGTGCCCTTGGCGCGGGCCAGTACATCCGCCTCGCCGAATTTGCCGGTGGCCCAGCCCTGCTGCTCAAACCAGGCCAGACAAAACTGGGTGTCGTGGTCGAAGTCGTCTTCGGCAAAAAAGCGATTGATGAGTTGCAAGGCAGTTTTGACGCGCATGGGGGTGCCGTCGGCCTCCAGCACCGCGCTGTACTGGCTGAAGATGGCCATGCCGGGACCGATGATCGCCTGGCTTAAATCCACCGGGGCAACGGGTGAATTGACCCCGCCGCGGGTCATGTCGAGGAGGGCATCGGGCAACGCGGCATTGAGTTCGCGGAGGAAGGCGCGGCGGCTGACGCTGGGTGCATCCAGGGCACGCGGGCGGCAGACGAGGATGATGCTGGAGGCAAGGGCGTTGGTACCGTTACCTATGACGCGCCCTTCTTTTTCTGTTCGCATTGGCCAAGTGCCTGTCAGCGCAAAACCGGCTCGCAGTACGGCATCTAAAAAGGTCTCCCATCCGGTGCTGTGGGTGCCAATATCATCTTGAGTATCGCTTTGCTTGAATGCGTAATAAATCGTGACGGGAAACGCTGGGTGTGCACGCACGGCAAGATTGTGCATGGCACGAGTCATGCCGTCGAGGAAGAAAGCCTCGGCCTCCGTTTTTCCTCCATGGCGATAGGGAGTAGCCACCAATTCTTCGGCCTTGGGTACAGCCAGTGTGGCGTAGAGATTCGGGAAAATAGGTTTTAGACTCTTGCGTAACCAGACATAGAAAAAGTCTGATAGGTCGGCATAGCCGATGTTGTCATAATAAGGTGGGTCGGTGGATATCACTTTCTGGGTACTTATTTCTTGACTAGAAGCATCGGCCTGAAGCGCAATACCACTCCCTATATTTCCTAGTGCTACAAAACCCTTAAGTTGGCGCTCGAATAAATTATTAAAACTGCCAGACGAGTCTGAAAATACGTTTGTTTCAGCATAATCCCAAGTCATTGGGAGTGCTTGCCGAGAAAAAACGCTGCGTAGTTGTGTGTTTGGGTGATTCCAGCCACATATTGAGGACGAATGATTGGCCACCTGGTCGACCAGAAGCGCCAAATACACCCCCACCGCCTCCGCATAGGCTGCGGCACCAGTTCCGCCTTGGTCAAGGGGCTTCGGATCGCGCAGGGCGGCGATTTCGGAGTGATGGGCGGCATCTTCGGAGCGTATGCTTGCGGCTTGCATCCGGCTTTCGGCCAGTGCGGCAAAAGCCTGCGCTGCATCTTCGCGCACGCGGGCGATGGCTTCGGGCACGAGGTCGGCAAAAGTCGTCAGCGCTACGAGTTGGCGGGGGGTGAAGAGGTCGCCCCATTTCTTCATGCCATAAGGCACACAAGTGCCACCCGTCAGCCTCGCAGGGACATCGCCTTGGGGTTTCCATTGTGGAGAGGCTTGGCAGGCAATCGCTTCATGCTCTGTTGTTGGAGCCAAATAAACGCGTCCGCGCACCCCTTCGGCAACAATCGCCATAAGCCGCGCGCCCATCCGTCCCGCCTGGCCTTCGGCTTTAATGTAATCACCGCCAATAGGGGTATTCGATAACAAACAAAGGAAGTTCGCCCCCCGTCCCAAGGCTTTGGTCCCGCCCTTGGCACCCTCCTGCGGCACACCCATTTTTACGGTAAAGCGATAAGCATCCCTTTCCGCCACCGGCTGCACATACGCCTCTTTGCCCGCCTTGCTACTCAGCACAAAGGTACTGGCCAGTGGCACATCCACGTGGCTGAAGGCGGGGTTGGGGCTTTTGACGGTGCGCGCCCAGAGCCAGGCGATGACCGTGAGTTTTTGACCGAACTGCGGCGCGAGGTCGGGGCGCTCGGCCACCATATCGGCGGTGACTTCGATTTTGGGGTAAAGCTGGCCGATGCGTTTTTCGGCTTCCGCCCGCATCCACGCTCCATAACGGCGCACATCTTCGGCTAGGCCCTGGGCGCCCTGCCAGTTTTTGGCGAACATCTCCTCGCTGACCTTGTCTTGACCTTCCGCCACCGGCCCTACGGGGGGCAGACCGGCAAATTTGGGCGGTATCTCAATCATGGCCTTGTTGATGGTGACGGCCACGGGGTTAAGATCAGAGGCGTAACTCTCCAGCCCCAGCCGCTGTGCTTCCAACGGTAGGGCACCGCCACCGGCAAAGGGGTCATGAAAGGCCGGCAACTTATCGGGATTGAACAGTTCGGCGGCCTGCGGGTGGGTTTTATTGAGTTCGCAGGTTTCGCGCCAACTGCGCAGGATTTCGGCACGGGCAGCAGCCAGCACGGTTTCGTTGTTGGTGTTTTCCCAGAGCACGAGGTCTTCGATGATCTTGAACAGCCGCTCGCGCTCGATAACCGCTTTCTCCTTATTGACCCCGTATTTGAAGCCACCACCCTGCTGGTAGCCGGGGTCGTTGACCATCTGCGCAAAAATCACCGCGCGCGCTGCTGCCAGGGGGCGTCGCGCCCACCACAGATGCAAGGTGCTGGGGTGGCCGTGACGGATGGACTTTTCGCGCGCGGCGGCGACGTTGATCTTGTCCAGCGGTAGTGCGACTTCGATGAGTTTTTTGGGAGTTTTGATGTGCATCCGTTATCTCTGTGATCAGG
Source organism: Pseudomonadota bacterium (assembly GCA_021827445.1). GTDB lineage: Bacteria > Pseudomonadota > Gammaproteobacteria > Acidithiobacillales > Acidithiobacillaceae > Acidithiobacillus. The sequence continues at coordinate 4,718 of JAKAVW010000074.1, read as the reverse complement.
TAAAAGCGACGCCGGCGCCGGCGGCAATTTTTCCCGCGAGTTTTTGAAAATCCCTATAGCAACTCCGGACGGCTTCGATGTGCGCGCCAATTGCACCATCTGACGATTTAAGGAAGAAAATCGGTTTGCGCGCTTCCATCGCCATGGGCATCAGGCTCCGATAATGCTTCAGCAGTGAAAGGCAATAAGGATCATTGGCCACACTCGGCGGACTCGAAATGGTTTCATCCAGCACGGCTTCGCGGTAAACAGTAGGAATACGATCCATCCAGCGCTGGTATGCCTTAACGGGACGTGAATCGAGGATACCATGCTGCATGACAATGTAACCCATGGGCTGCATCATGCCTTTCGGCATAGCCAAATCAGCCGGTGCCTTGGTGAGAAGGTCAGCCCAAATGGTCCGCCATTCCCGCAGGGTTGGGCCTAAGTTCTTGAGTCCTTGTAAGGAAAAAAGGTCTGGTGCCAGCGGCAAACAAACCTGATCTGAAGCGATTAACGCGGAGCGATTGATGGCGCCCAAATTCGGCCCAACGTCAATCAATACGAGTTCGGCCCCCCAGTTCGCACCTTGTTGTACAAGACGATGAAAAGCGGTCATGGTGCGAAATGCGGATTCGTCGCGATTATGGCAACGCGGCCAGGCATCCGATAGCTTGTCTTCAAAGCGGGACAATCCCAGATCGCCCGCAATGAGACCCAGATTCTCGGTGATTTTCTCGACATGCGGTGGTGCAATGTCCCCTGTGCCGCGCAGTATGGGACGAATGGCGCCATAAACGGTGTCGGGGTGCTCGTCATCTGGCCACAAACCTTCCAGACGATCTTCATCCAGAAACATGGCCGTAAGATTTGCCTGGGGGTCCAGATCTACGGCAAGGGTTTTGATGCCGTGGTCGGCGAACATCCACGCAAGATGATAAACGAGGGAGGTTTTACCAACGCCCCCCTTATTGTTGAAAAAAGCGATAGTCCTCATGCGGGCCTCCGATATATCTTGACCAGTACCGTATGCGCGTCGAATTCAAACTCAGCCGGAGGATTACCATTCTGGGTCAGTAATGCCTGGGCGCGCTGCACGCCGTAGCCGAAGCGATTCACGAATCCGAGGGACTTCATGGCTTCCGCAATGATGGGGTTGCGGTAACTGTTACGCGTAGGGAAGTTTTCCGGAGTCGCTTCGCCATACAACCCTCCGGGGCTCTGGACTTCGATGTGATCACTGAAGGCATAAAAGCGAATGGGCGTGTTACTGTCGTAGTTGCGGTGCATAACAGCGTTCATCAACAGTTCCCGCAGCGCCCATTCTGGATAATCGGGGAGCAATTTCTCTTCGAGTGCGCTCACGGCGCGCATGGATGTGTGTATCAGCAGTCTTATCCGGCCTTCCAGTTCACGGAGCACTGAGTGCAGGTCGCCAGAAATTTCGGCCTGATCTTCTGGTATTTCGGTCAAATCTATCCCCGGCAATCTGAGATACTGCACATAGGCACCGGGCATATAAAAGCGTGGATTTTTGCCGAACAGCAAAATTCCCGCATGCGTCGGACAAGACCGTTCCGGGTCATACAGACGGAGAGACGCCAGTTGCTGCTCTACGGGACGGTGATTTGCCTGGATTGTTTCCGGATCCACCGCTTCGCGGCGATAGGCATCAAACTGACCGAGCGCCAATTCGTCAATAGATGCCTCATAACAGGGGCGGGCATCAAACGTGCGCGCCTGTGCAACCCGGCGTTCGCTGAGAACCCGCTCCTCCTGTTCGTTGGCAATAGCCTTACGCGGGCCTACGCGAATATGGACACGCCCCTTATAGCGGACGGGTGGAAGGTCCGATGGAAAAACCTCTACTACCGCAACCTCGCCCTTTTCAAATGAGAATTTGGCCACATTCATCATTGGTTGGGGCAGAATGTTTCCGTCCGAACGGATTGCTGCCAGGTTTTTCAATAACTCATCTGACACCATCAGTCCTGAAAGGGCGCCATCGTCCTTGACACCCACCAGCAGATAACCCGGCTGACGATGATCGGGCAGATCGTTGGCAAAAGCACATATGGCCTGACCAAATTTATCGGTATTTGATACCGATTCCGTGCGCTCAACACGATCTGACTCCAAATCCAGCAGTAATGCCCTGAGTTGTTCGTCGGTCAGCATGGCTTCTCCATATGCTTGAGCAATTCCCCCAAATCCAGATTGATACTGGTGACCGCCCAATCCGGCTCCTGCGTAAAGGGCTTGCGCACATAGTATGGCCCCTCATGCTGTTCACCATCCACCAGCACGATGGCGAGGATGAACTTGTCCTGCTGGTTGAGTCCATAGAGGATTTCATTGCGGGTGACGGTGACAGTGCTGCTGCCCTTGGCGCGGCCTTTGACCTCGATGTGCCGGGAAGGAGGAAGTCTGCCGTCAATGGCAGCGGGCATGCTGGTGACGTCCCAGCCGCATTTCTGTGCGGAAACATCGATGACTTCATGGCCTAGGGTGCGTTCCGCGTCCATCACCGCCTGCATGGCGATCCACTCCACACGGGCGCGGGCGGCGGCATCGGCGGTCCAGCCGCTCGTCTCGCCTTTGCGCTGGGCCAGCAGCCCTGCCGGAATCACCAATGCGCCACCCAGCACCACGGGGGTAGCCGAGATGACGTGGCGCATGGCCAGCAGTTCTTTTTCGCGGGATTCCCTGCGTGCAGCCAGATCGTCAATGGTGCGGCGGACATTCTCCAGAGTCAGGCGCACGTCCTTGCCGGCAGAAATATCGTCTTGCAGCTTGATGTAACGATCCGACCAGTAGTTGATTTCCTTGACCAAGCGTTCCTGAACGGCGGCCAGGGTCTTATCCACGATCAGTTCGCGGCGCTGCCGTACTTCGTCGAAATGTTCGGGCACCTGATGCGCCGAGGCGTAGCCCAGCGCCTGCGCTTCGAGGTTCTGAGTGATCCACGGGGCGGCCAGAATGTCCGCAATCAAGGGCCTGTCCGCCGGGTCGATGGGTTCCAGGTCGAGATGGGGCGCCCAGCCGGCGTTGATGGTATTGCCCTGCGGGTCGATTTCCACAAACTGCATCCGTCGGGATACGGCGCGCGTGGGGTCGGCGCCTTCTTTTACCGAATGATCGACCATGAACAGGACCCGGGGCGTCAGCCCGGTGTCACCGGGATCCACGAGAATGGCGCCCTGCTTGAGCTGGTTACGGTGCTGCTCCAGAACAATGTCGGTGACCGCCTGCATCAGCGGGTGACCGGGGTGCAGCAGGCTCGCCATCGCGGCGCCGGGACGGTCGTTGATGCGTACATACTGTTTTTCGAAGCAGACACGCTCATAACGGGGCAAAACCGGATTGCTGTTGCGGCGATCCCGCCCGGAAATTTGCCGGTCCCGCTCACGGATGCTGGCGGGGACATGGGTAATCTCATAGCGGCCCGCCTCACGCGGGCGCAATGCACCACCCAGTTGCCGGAAAGCCTGCTGGAAGAAAGAACGGATGAAATAGGGCTGGAGCTTGCGGGCTTCGGCCTTCTCCATCTCTTCTTTAATGGCGAAAAGGCGGCTGGTATCCATGACCTCTTCGCAGAGGGCGTTGCGCTGCAGGATGCTTTCCAGATGCCGGGTATCCAGTGCCCCATCTATTTTTTGCCACATGCGGGCGCGCACCTCGGGGTCGGCGCCATAGCGGATGGCTTCGATCAGCAGGTCTTTGAGACTTTTTTCCTCAAAAACCTCACCGAGGATGTCAAAAACCCGGCCACCCAAGGCCTGACGCTCGATTTCGAGCTTGTCAAAAAGCCGCTGAAAGACGTCGCCCTCGCGGGTTTCGGCAGCGACCATGTTCCAGAGGTGACAGACTTCGGTCTGGCCGATGCGGTGGATACGGCCAAAGCGCTGCTCCAGACGGTTGGGATTCCAAGGCAGGTCGTAGTTGACCATCAGATGGGCGTTTTGCAGATTGACGCCCTCGCCCGCCGCGTCGGTGGCGAGCAGTACGCGGACGGTGGGATCATTGCGGAACAGCTCTTGGACCTTACGGCGTTCTTCGCGCTTGACGCCCCCGTGAATCATGGTCACGGCGTCTTCATTGCCGATCAGGCCACGAATTTTGACGGCGAGATAGTTGAGGGTGTCGCGGTGCTCGGTAAAAATGATCAGTTTGCGCTGTAGGCCATTATCTTCGCGCATGGCAGACGATTGCAGCAGGTTGGAGAGTTCGTCCCACTTGCGATCCTGCCCGGAGTGGACGACCTGCCGGGCCTGTTCTTCCAGCCCTTCGAGGATGATGATTTCTGCTTCTAGTTCGGCAATGGTCTGGGCGGCGGTAGCCTGATCGACGACTTCTTCTTCAAATTCTTCGTAGGCGTCGGGGGCAAGGGTGTCGGCGGATTCCCAGATGTCGTCGCTGACCTGATTAAAGCGGTCCGAATCCAATGTTTCCGCCAGTAACTGGCCACGCTGGCGGAGTTTTTCTTCTTCAACCCGGCGCTGGAGTTTGTTGCGACGGCGTTTCAGGGATTGGTAAATGGCTTCGGGGCTGGAGGCCAGTCGGCGCTGCAAGGCCGTCAGTGCGAAGCCGACGGTGCCTTTGCGCTGGCCATCGAGTTGGTCGGCACGGTTCATTTCTTCTTTGACGTAGTCGGTGACTGCGGTGTAAAGCGCGGCTTCCGGGTCGGAAAGCTGGTAATTGGCCGTGATGGCGCGGCGTTCGGGGAATAGTTTGCT
>JAKAVW010000073.1 GCA_021827445.1 Pseudomonadota bacterium | reverse complement strand
ACCTTATGGCAGGAAAGCGGTTTACCGGTACGCGCGTGTGGTGAGTGCGCAGGATTGGCGATGGCCCAAGCCCTGCCCTCGTTGTCATGGTCGGGGGATGCTGAGAGTCGGAAATGGTTGACGAAAACCGGATCTGATAGTGATGATGGAATCCCGTCAAGGGAGATAATCCGTGAATATTCCGCCGTTTCTGCTTTCTGCCGTTCACTCGGCATTGCCCATCATCCATCGATACGGGTTGTGGGCCATATCCGGTGCTCTCTTCCTTGATAGTTTCGGCGTGCTATTCATGCCTGCGGAATCCATACTGGTGGCAGCGGGTTTTTTAGTCAGGTATGGCGCACTCTCCATCTGGCCGCTTATTCCGGTGGCCGTTATCGCCGCTACTCTGGGAAATTATGGGGCTTACGGCCTCGGCAGCCGGTTCGGTCATCTTGTCCCGCTGCGCTGGGGTCGGTGGATTGGGATCACTGCGTCGCGCCTGGAGAAGACGGATCGTTTTTTCAAACGACATGGTCCAGTGGCGGTCATGCTGGGGCGCCTCCTCGTTCCCTTGCGGCAACTGCAGGGTTATGTGGCGGGCAATGCCAAGATGGGTTTCTGGCGCTTCGCCTGGTGGAGTTTCCTGGGCGCTGTGGCTTGGGTTCTGGTATGGGGTGCTGGGAGCTGGTGGGTGGCGGGATATGTGCCGCTGGCATAAGAATACGCGATTGGGTGCTCGGCGACAATTATTTTGGCTGGTGGATGAGGGCATTTTAGGTTCTGTTACGCAGTAACAATACGGTCAGTGCGCGAAGAAACCGTTTTCGTGTAATCGGTCTGTGAGTGGTGAGATCAATCGTTACTGCGTAACACCGGTGGTTCATGGTACGCATCCCACAAGTCATCGTTGACCAGCGTCGCCGTAATGCGATCATCCTCAGCAACCACCAGACGTTCGAAGACCGTGCCGAAGAGCACCTGTTCATCACCGTGCTCGCCTATCAGGTGGTCCAGGTGATCCGTGCGCGTTTGCGCGGTCACGGCTTGCACCATGGCTGGTCACGTTTGCGCGAGATCCTCAGCGTGCGGCAGCGGGTGACGGTCACCTTCCGTCAGCGCGACGGACGCACCCTGCATGTGCGCAAGGCAACAGTGCCTGACCCAGAATTGCGAGAAATTCTTACACTGCTTAATTTACCCAGCAACCCTGGAGGCATCAAAAAACAGATCATCTAACCCATGGCAACGCGTTTGTAGTACCACTCGCCGATTTTTCGCATTGCAACTACCGGTAGTAGTTGAGAAAATTTAGTGGGGTGTCAAACATGGGCTAGGCTTTGGTTTTTTGTTTTGGCGTAGAACTTATGTTACGGTGACTTTTACTGATTCTCTGCGGACAAGGAGAGGCATCATGAACCAGGAAGCGATACTTGATGAAGTTAGAGATTTACCCAGCACGGAAACCGTAGCACGCGCGGTCACTTGGCATATGTTTCGCACATGTGAAGAAGCGAGAGAACGGTTGCATGGTATTTGCCTTGAGGATGGGCAATCTTTGATCTCGACACCATAAAACTCGTTCACCTCGTCCATTTCTTCATCTGTTTGGCCATATCGAACTTTTTTGATGATGAATTCGTGCATGTGACTCCCCGTCCAGCCCATAGCCACTTGAATCACATTATGCAAGCTCCACAGGTTCTGCGAGGATGCGATCTTTATCCTGCGCCAGATTGGGGGTTCAATGCCTTCTAGCTCAATCTTCAGTGAAAGCATCTTCATTTTAGTGCAGCGCCTCCCCAGAGCTTTCCTCATGGACATAATCATCAAAGATAATACCCAAGACCCCGAATTTTCTAAGTAGATCGAAGACCCGTTCTATGACCTCAGCGCGTGATTCTTCCAAATGCTTCCAGGACATAAATAGAGCGCCATGCGGGTGATGTGAGTCATATAGCTCCAAGGTCATACCGTCCATTACAGGATGGTCTGTCAGTCTGGCCAGTATTCCTCCATGATTAGCGGCGACGACATTGTTAATGAATTCTACGAGAATCAGTTCTTGATACTCTTGCGCTCCTTCTTTTACCGCAAAAACGAAGCGTCCCGGAATACCCAGAGCGTTGCCCGGTGACGATAACCCCAGCACATCATGATCCACATGCTCTGCCCAGCACTTCACACGATTGAGATATTCCTCTACAGCCAGCTCCCAGGCCAGGCAATGTCCGGGCATCTGTGCCGGATAAGTGATGATCCCGACAAAACAGACGTAGGGATGATTCTCTTCTGCATATTCCTGCGTACCCAGCATCCCTGCCACTGCGTAACGATCATTATTCAGGGCGGTATGCAGACGAAAAATCTCTACCGGCGACATGTTCAACAAGTGGTTGCCGTCCACTGGAGCCGGATAAAAGGTCACCTGGGCATTCCGACAAGCAAGGCCATGTTTCACAAAGGCAGCACTAGCCTTGTCGGCAGAGAATCCACTGATTTTGTCAGGATTCAGCACAGGGATGGCAAACAACGTGGTCACCATGCCCTCTTCGGTGAGAAACATCTCAGCACGTTCTCGGGCATAGTCCCAAAACCCTCCCTCTGCTTCGGGATCTTTATCGAGCAGAATAAGGGAGACGGATCGTAGAGTGTCTTCGTCTTCCTCCACCAGCAGGGCGTCAATAGCTTCGCCCAGTTGAGATTCCAAAGAAAAGTCATCCTCAATCAAGTAACGGCTGGCAAGATCGGCCAGCACTACAGCCTGTGGAGAAGCGGTGTTGCTGGTGTTCGATATGGACATGATTTTTAACCTACAGTCACTTTGCAGGCTTCTTGCGCCTCATTGCTCAGCTCTTTCAGCCAAGCTGGCTTGGGACCTGCGCCCTTCCACACTTTACTAGCGTCTACCGGATTTCTGTACCAGAATGCTGCAGCTTTACGTGTTTGCCGGGTCTTCGTTGGTCCGGAAACGAGTTTGCTGAGGTCATTTGCTGTCAACCCCAGTTCTTTGACGATGGTGCGGATTTGTTCCAACCCTTCCTCTTTAGCTCTGCCCAGCAGCTCCTCTACTCTCCTGTCTGCCGCCTCTTTGGCCCTCTTTGCTTCTTCTAGTTCATGCAAGATGCTCATGGTTACTCCTTTGCGTGGGATTTGGAAAGGTCTGTAGCACTCAGTACGTCTTGTATTTCAGATGCTTGCCATTCAATACAATCTGTACTCTGTCACCATGTTCATCTTTGACCCGTTGAATGTCCATAGAGAAGTCTATTGCACTCATGATACCATCCCCGAACTCCTCGTGAATCAATTCTTTTATGGTCGTGCCATAAACTTGAAGGATTTCATAGAGCCGATAGATCGTCGGATCGGTAGGTACGGCAGAGGGCAGGCATCCCCGCATAGGTATTTCCTGAAGAAGTCTCTCAGCCTCTTTCGGTAGATGGAGAAGCTCAACCGCTTTCCGTGCCTGATCGGGAGATAATGGCATCTGCCCCAATAATGCAGCGGTACACCACTCCTTACTAGCTCCTAACTGTTTACAGATTTGACTCCACTGAAAATTCAACACATTTTTCTGTGATACGATTAACGCCGATAACTCTGCTCTGTCCATTGCATAGATCCTTGTAAAAGATGAAGCAGTTCAGTAAAAACTTCTACATAGTTGAAGGCGGTCAGTGGAGCTATCTCACTGTTCATATCCATCTTCGCTCTCAGGCAATATCAACGGTAACCCGTCCTTCAATTTGCCCTTCACTTGCCGCCAATGCGGCATGATCCGGTCCAGAATGCCTTTGAAGCGATCATTGTGCAGCCGTTCCAGCAGGTGCGTCATCTCATGCACCACCACATATTCCAGGCAGGGCTCGGGATATTGTGCCAGATCCAGATTCAGCCAGATTCTTCGTGCCCGAATATTACAGGTCCCCCAGCGGGTTTTCATGCGTTTGATGCCCCATTCTGCAACTTTTACCCTAAGAATGGGCTCGTATTGGGCAATGAGTTCGGGGATGCGTTCCTGTAGACTCTGCCGGTGCCAGGCTTGAACCAGTCTTTCCTTATGGTCTTTGCTGGCTCCTTGCCGACAATGCAGATCAATAAAGTGGGTATGCGTGAGTTCAATGCGTCCGGCTTGGGTGGTGGAATGCACCCGTAACCGGTAACGTCTGCCCAGGTAATAATGGCTTTCTCCGGAAACATACTCACGGGGGGAGATTCGGTCCTGGCCGAGAAACTTCCGTTGCTGTTTCCTGATCCAGCCAAGGCGGGTGAGTACGGCGGCACGAATAGCCTCTTCGCTGAGCCTTAATGGAGCCGCCACACGTACCCAACCCGAAGGAGGATAAACGCCCAGATGCAGATTCTTAATAGGCTTCTTGATCACCTGCACGGACAGGTCACTGACTTGCAGCGTGAAGGTTTCAGTAATCACCGCGTTGTTCCTTCACCAGGGTGAAGATACGCTCCACATCCTCCGGGTCCTGTAGGTAGCGTTTGATTTCGCGCTTGACCTCCCGCTCCTTGAACTTGTTGCCCCGCCAGTCATCCTTTTTCACGGCACGAATGGCACCATCCAGAGCCATGGCTTTTTCTTCGTCCTGATCCAGGTTGTCATATAAGGCCCGCTGTGGTCCCGTTTTGAGAGTCTTGGGGTAGCTTTCCCCCTGCTGAGGGTCTTTGACCTGACCGGCTAAGCGGGTAATTTCTTCCAGGTAGACTTGGTAACTCAGTGCCTGCTCTTTGCGCTGTTGAATGAGGGTATCCAGAAGTGCTGACATCTTCTCGTAATACTTGGGATTGACCGGAGACTCGTCGGTGATGAGTTTGCGGAGGTTGTTTTCAATGGTCTCTGCCATGGACTCTTCACTGTTCCGCAGGTCTTCAGGCAAACTCTGAATCACAGCGTCTGACCCCTTATGGGCCAGCAAATCAACGAGGTCATAATCGTCCAGTTCGGAGATTTTCACACTGACTTCAGCGCGTATGTAACTGTCGATGAGATGGCGCATGGCCGGTTCGTAGAGCTTGAGGTCGATATAGTCCCCGCTGGCCAGCTTGATCTCATTGCGGATGGCCTCGAAGTGACGGACTTCCGCAACGATCCTCTCCCGCTGTTGTGTCGTATACCCGGCTTCCTCCAGTTCGTTGGCGATGGCGGCATAGGCACGGATCAGTGCCGATGTGGCCTTGTAGAGGGCCATACGTAGCGGGGCTTTAGATTGCAGGGCCTCCTTGTCCTGGGTATCGCCGCAGAAGTAATGCACATATTCCAAAGACCCTAGCGGGGGTGGCACCGGCTCACAGAGGGCTTTGATGGCCTCTCGGGTTTCCTCCAGATGCTCTTTGGCCTTGCTCAGGCGATCAGACAGCAGGCCTTGCACGTCTTCGGGGCTGTATCCGTCCAGAGCCCCGGAGGTGTAATCGGACAGGGCCATTTCCAGGCTGTGGAAAAGGTCCTTGTAGTCGATGATATAGCCATATTCCTTGTCTTCTCCGTCCAGTCGGTTCACCCGGCAAACGGCCTGAAAGAGCCCGTGGTCCCGCATAAACTTGTCAATATAGAGATAAGTAGCCGGGGGCGCGTCAAAACCGGTGAGGAGCTTGTCCACCACAATAAGCAGCTTCATCTGTCCCGGTTCTTCGACGAACTTCTTTTTGACCGCCAGTTCGAAGGCCTCTACCTTGCCCATGGCCGTGTCCTCGGGTTCCCGGAACCAATCGGCCAGCATCTTGCGGTAGATATCGTACTGCCTGAGCTTCTCGGTGAGCCCTTCTCCGGTCTCTTCGCCTTTGATGTCATTGGCGCTGGGTTGGTAGGAGGTGACGATGGCACATTTGCCTTTGAGCTCGGTTTGGTCAAAGAGCTCATAGAACTTGCAGGCCTGATAAATACTGCCGGAGACCAGCATGGCATTGCCGCGTCCGTCCATGAGCCGGGGCCGGGTGGACATATCCACCAGAACGTCTTGAACAATGCGTTCCAGGCGGGACTTGCTGGAGAATATCTTCTGCAGGGTGCCCCACTTTTGTTTCAGTTGCAGGAGGGCAATGTCGGTCAACCCCTTGGTCTTGGAGTTAAACCACTGGTCAATGCGTTCAGGAGAGGTGAGGGTCTGGTCAATGTCTCGTGCCTCATAGCGCAGATCCAGTACCACCTTGTCTTTAACGGCTTCGTCAAATTTGTAGACGTGGATGTAGCCGCCGAAGACTTCCACGCTCTTTTTCTCGGTCTTGAGCAAGGGGGTGCCGGTAAACCCGATGAAAATGGCGTTGGGGAGGATGGCCTTCATGGCCTTGTGCAGTTCACCGGACTGGGTTCTATGGCACTCGTCCACAAAGACGATCCAGTTACCCTTGGGGGAGAAGTTGGCGGGCAGGGATTTTTTGAGCTCGGCGACATAGCCTTCCACGTCTGCGGAATCTTTCGTGCCGAATTTATGAATGAGGGAGCAGAGCAACCACGGTTCGGCGCTGTTGATCTGAGTGATCAGGTCCGCACCGCTTTTGCTGCGGTGGATTTCTTCATCCACGCCTTTGAAGACACGGGCAATCTGTTCGTCCAGTTCGCTGCGGTCGGTGATGACGAGCACTCGGGCGTCGATGATGTGTTCCCGAATCCACTTGGCCAGCCAGACCATGGTGAGGCTTTTGCCGCTGCCCTGGGTGTGCCAGACGATGCCGCCTTGCTGGGAACGAAGGGACTTTTGGGCGGCCTTTACGCCGAAATATTGGTTGTGCCGGGAGGTTTTTTTAACGCCGGAATCAAAAACGATGTAGTCGTGAATGAGTTCCAGGAATCGGCCTTTACTGCAGAGTTGGCCCAGGTGCCGGTCCAGAGGGTTCTCCAGAGAGCTGTCTTCCTTCCAGGTGAGATAATACTTCTCCGGGGTGCCAATGGTGCCGTAGCGGACCCCCTCAGAGTCATTACCAGCAAAGAGGAGTTGCACTGGAGCAAAGAAGCGCTCGATGAATATCGGCTTCTGGTTATCCAGGTGCTGACGAATGCCCTCACTGACACTGACCGTGGAGCGTTTGAGTTCCAGTACGCCTAAGGCAATACCATTAACGTACAGGACCAGGTCGGGCCGTTTGTCGTGGTGGCCTTTCACGGACACTTCTTCCGCCAGGGCGAAGTGATTACGCTCCGGGTGTTCCCAATCTATCAGCCAGACGGTCTGGGTCTGTTCTCCGGCATCTTCTTTGACTTTGACCCCGTAACGGAGCAGGCCATAGACGGCCTTGTTGATGTCGTAGAGGCTTTGAGTAACATCCCCGGCGGTCTTGTTGAGGGTGTAGAGGGCGCGTTGAATGAGGGCCTGGGAATAACCGGACTGATTCAAAAAGGGGGTGAGGTAGTTTTCTTCAATGGGGCGGTTGTCGGGACGGTCTTTCCAGTTGCCCAGGTACTCGTAACCGAGGGACTCCTGGAAAAGTCGAATCACTCGGTCCTGGGTGTGTCGTTCGCGGGCGCCGATGGGCGTGACTGGGGGCATGGGTTAACGTCCTTGGGCTTTGTGGTAAGCGACAGGGCGTTGTTCCCGCTTGCCCACCGCCAGAACCTCCTTATCCAGCACTTGGTAAATCAGGCGATAGCCTATGGTGCGGGGTTTGGAGTTTGATCTTATAACGGTCCGGGTGTCCATGGAGCTGGGCTGAGGGGACACGGGGATTATCCAGACATTCCGTGAGTTTTTTCTTGAACTGGGTGCGGACGCTGTTATCCAATTCCTGCCATTCTTTGCGTGCGGCAGGATGAAAAGCCAGCTCAAAATCATCGAGGCGCTCTATCAGAGACGCATAAGTCGCTGCGGGAACACAGTAGAAGGCCGGTTCATTGCGGTTGAGAATGGCTACGGTAGCCCCTTCCCCCGCTGCAACGGTACCCATGGAGTTCTTTTTCAATTCGGAAACACTAGCGGCTACATCCGCAAGAATAATGTGCGCCATGGAAGACTCCTCTTTTGCGCCTTAAAAGACTTATTGAGAGTACCATAATAAGTAGCCTAAAAGCCACGCGGTCAGCAACCTAGCGCCCTTTTCCTGTGGCTGCGCTGCTCCTGGGTAAAGGTTGCTTTTCATGAGTAACATCATGATTATTTTTCTTTATCCAATCCAGGCAGTTTTTCACCAAAATAGCCGCCGAGAAGACCAACTGACGCGCCTATGAGCACTTCGGCAGTCCGCATGCCAGCGTTCATCCAAGGGTTCAACTCGTTCAAGTGGGAAAATATGACGATGATCAGGAGTGTCGAGACCACCTGCCGCCCCCGGTCTGAAAACCCCAGTGCCTGACTCAACAGCATGGCCAGGACAATAATCAGGGCCAAATTCCACATATGCGGTGGAATCCAGACCAGATAAACCAGGGCCACGGCTGCACCAAATAGGGCGGAACCCATGGTCGAAAAGAAACTGTCTCGGGTGGCAACCCGGTCATCCTTGTATACGGCCAATACCGTAACGGCGGCCCACAAGGCACCGACTACGGCTGCCCCCCCGTGCAACGGAGCCATCAGGTCAAACTCGTATCCCAGCAGGTAGGCCATGATCACCAGGATGGTAATGTAGATACTTCGGACATACGCATCCCAGTGGCCTAGACGCTGTTCAGTCTCGTGGACTTTGCGACGTGCGGTTTCAGGCAACATGCTAACGCGCTCCGACAGTACGGTGGTGTATGTGCATCTTCAGTTCCCGGCAACCTTCCGGATGTCGTCAGGACCAATCGGAGCGATAGCGTCACCCTTTAAGGTGTAGGCCCCCCCGAACCCGGCGATATAACGACCGGACATAGGCCGGAGGCAATATACATGAAAATCCGGTAACTCAAATAATACTTCCATGATGCCGCCAAACTTGCGCTTAAATTGTTCGTATAGCGCATGGCAGCTTTCGGACTCTCTGAAAATTTCATGGACATCACACCTATAACTGACGCGTTTTCTGCCCAGCACCTGGGGGGCACCCTGTTCATCCTCAATGATCATTATCCCCGCGGGCTTTTTGGCGGCGAGGTGAGCGGTATGCGGAGAAAGCATGCTCACCGCAGTATAAAACCATCGACTTGTTTCTTCATAAATAAAGGGCGCCATGGATGCCTCTGGGACCCCTGCCATATCCATAGTGGCCAAGGTCAGGGTTTGTGCATTGGATATCAGCCGATTTAACTCTGCAGCAACCGCCTCTGTTTTTTTCATATATCCGCCTTATTCAAGGGGTTATCTGTTAAGCGCCAATACACGGCGAAATGGTTGATCACTGGAACATCCCCACGGTTGGTTTAGTTCTATCCGAAACCGTGCTGTGTTCTATGGGCAAGCGAATTCTGCCGGTCAGCAGTTCCTGCATCATGCCTTGCTTGAGGAGTCTGGTTTTGTTTCTGCGGGCTTCGAGAGCGGAGATTTCGGCATCCATGTCGGAGAGGATGGTGGCTATGGCTTGTTGTTCAGAAATTGCATTTGGCACATGAAGCACTAATTTCAACACATGCTCTGGTCCTATTCTTTGGTGGCTACCTGTGGTGCCAGTGGCGGCTAATTCCATTTGTTCCTGGAGTCTTGGAGATGTAAGCAAAACATATAAATAATTTCTTGTAATACACTCCTTAGGGGTTAGCACCAAAAACTCAGTTGACGCCACAGAATCTTCTGGAATAACGAGGGGCACCCATATTCTAGGAATACGTGGATTTAACTTGGAAATCAATACAGCGCCTGATATTACTCTGAACTTATTGCTGCCAATGCTTAACCCAAGCTCAACAACAGGCTCCTTGCCTTGATCATACGATGGTAGACTAAAGTGCGTGAATGTCTTGTCTGGTGTAGCGTTGGGTATAACGTTTTCCTTGTGCAATACAGCCACATCCCCCAACCGCTTCACCTCCCACTCCCCACTAAACCCCGGCAGTCTCCTTTTTCCGCTCAGCAGTTCCTGCATGGCCCCTTGCTTGATCTGCTTCTTCTTGGAGATCAGGGCATCCAGGGAGGAGATGAGGGAGTCTACGTCAGAGAGGGCCGTGGCTATGGCGGTTTGTTCATCAACTGTGGGTGGTAAAGCAAGCCGAATTTGCTGTACCGTGGCTAAATTAATTCCAGCTTTGGCTCCAGAATCGGTAAGAGCTTGAAATCCGTGTTGTGGTATTTCTGAGGCGACATAGTAACCAATATAACGACTGTTGATTTTCTCCATGGCGAAACGTAACAAGGAAATATGTTGATTTATGTAAGCAGGCTTGGTTAGTTTATCAGTAACATAACCTATAATTCCAATATCGGCAGTAATGGAAATAAGAATGTCGTTATTTTTAATCTCTGTCCGTACGGCTTCACCATTGTTGCTTGGTAATTGCACTAATTTGATGTCGTCTAAATCAAGGTAAATAGATGATCGCGTCAGATTTGTGATTCTAATAAACGTATTGCCATGATTGGAGTAGTATTTAGCCCAACCGCGTGATCCACTGGTAATATATGGTTGTAACTCCCCAATACTGCTTACCTCCCAATCCTCCGGAATAACCCCCACCTCCGTCAGCTTATATCCCGGTTTTACTTCCATACGAACCCCATCTTCTCCAGGTGACCTTCTACCTTGGCAGCCAGTGTCTCCACCTCAGTCTCCAGTTCCGGCAGGGGCTTGTCGTAGCGTTCCGCCAGCTCCTTCACCCGTCCAGTCAGTGCTTGAGAGACTCGGTCCAGTTCCGCCTGCACGTCCGCTCCTAGGCGGGCAAGCCATTTGTCCTCTACCACGATGTCCTTCACAGCCTGGGTGCAAAGTTGACCATACTGGGCGATGACCTTGGTGGAAAGGGCCTTCTGAGCTTCCTTCACCTTTTTGTTGGATGCCGACTCTTTTTCCAGGGTGCTGAGATATTGTTCCAGCACCTTTCTTTCCTCAGCCGCTTCTTTGTCCCGACGAATGTCATTGAGCCTGGCGGTGAGAGATC
>JAKAVW010000072.1 GCA_021827445.1 Pseudomonadota bacterium | reverse complement strand
GTGCGTCTGCTAATCGAATCAAAAGATCGGGAGACATGGCGATGGTGTCCGCAAAGAAATCTTCCACGGGTTTCTTTCGTGTTTTGAGATAAGAGGGCCATACCACCGCGCCCACGCTGGTAGTTCCGTCGGCCAACGGGATGAACCAAAACCACCCATGTTCAAACCAGAATAGCGAAATATGTCCCTCTTCACTGCCGGGGAGGCGATGTGCCCCACGGAAATGCGCATAAAGGGCAGAGCTGTTATGTTTTGGGTTGTTCTGTTTGGTCTTGAAGCGTGTTCCGAGAAATGTATCTCTACCGGATGCATCAACCAGAAACCGTGCTTTCCATGTTTCTGCCGATCCATCTTCGCGGAGGGCATGAACTATGGCACCTTTTCCGTGCGGCAAAAATTCAACCGACTGGGCCCGGCATCCCTCAATCGTCGTCGCGCCTTTTTTGCGCGCATTGCGAAACAGAATATCATCGAAGTCTGCGCGTCTGACCTGATAGGCCATGGGCATGGACTTGTTCCATGCATCAGCAAATAAGAAGGTTTGTTTTTTCTTCGTGTGGTAGGGAGAGTTGAATTCGGCACCCCATTTTTTCATGCCGATTTTGTTTACTTCGTCGGCAACGCCCAATTGTTGCAGCAGCGGTAAATTGGCGGGGAGCAGGGACTCACCTATATGAAACCTTGGATGATGCGCTTTTTCTAGTATGGTGATTTGGTAGTTGCGCTCTGCGAGTAACGCACCGATCGTCGAGCCTGCCGGTCCGCCACCTATAACCAGAACGTCACATTCGTGTGTTACAAGATGTTCGTCTGATGTCTGTTGTTCTTTGGTCATCTGTCCTTCCTCCAGTTGGGCTTTCTATAAAAACTACGCTGACTAGTTAGCTCGGCGCATTCGTCGATGGTGTGTGATCACCGCCAGCACTTGTCATGGCGCGGTTGCATATTTGTGGGAGCGTTTCGACATCCTTAAATATCATGGATAAAGACACACTACGTAGTTCTTTATGGCTACACAGTTCTAGTAGTCTGGGTAACACAACTAGCCCCGGTTTGCCGTCATGCAATAACAATATGTCTCCGGCGGCCAGATTGCGGCTGAGGCGGCGGAGCACGGTGTCTGGATTTCGAGATGTCGTGTCGTAACCACGTCGAGTCCACGCGACGTGGTGCAGGCCCAGTCGCCGTAATACCCTGCCCAAGAACGGACTGCGAAAGCCAAAAGGCGCGCGGAAGAAACGTGGTGCTGTTCCATGTGTCGCAGCTTCGATGGCTTTTTGCGTTTTAACAATGTCGTTCGCTAATAAACTTGGGCTGCTGAAGGCGAAAAGCGTATTGTGGCGATAACTGTGATTTTCTACGCTATGGCCTCGACGCATTATTTCGGCGACTAAATTCGGGTGCGCAGCAACTTTCTCACCAATGCAAAAAAAGGTGGCTTTGGCGTTATGTAGGTCTAGGTGATCTAGTATTTGCGGGGTTATTTCTGCATGTGGCCCGTCGTCGAAGGTGAGAGCAATCTCGCGACGTGCGATAGCGGCTTGGGGCAGGCGGACTAAGTTTGGGCTGATCAATTTGCAGCGAGGGCAAAGGATTAGCATGGTAAGCACGATCTGGCTGGATATTATACTTGCCAAAATACACAGTGTTATCGTTTCTAGCATGTGTTGATATATTCTCTTTGCAGACTCTGTGAGTTATTGTGACGATGTAGATTATCTCTCTTTCAGCAAAGAGTCACTCACCGAGCCAAGGCGACACCAACGAGCGCTCCGGTAGCCGATCCTCGCCAGGTCTGCCCAAGCCGTCGCGCCTACTGGCAGCACACCCGCTGCTGGACCGCTGAGACCCCCTCTGCCATGGCCTGCTGCCCGAAAGTTCTGTTCCACCGCCCTTTCTGACCTCTTGCTGGGTGGTTGGTGCAGCCGGGCAGGACTGCGGCACCAGCGGGGCCTATCACTAAAGCGTGTGCGTTTATGCCTCATATTTTAGAGATTGCTGCAAGAGGGGTGTGATATTTTCTGGATGTGCAAAAAATGGTCTGCTCTATAGGATCTTATTAGCATAAGTCGTGTTTAAACATGCAGATATGTTATGTTGAACCGGGACCAAACAGCGTTGTGCAGTCGCCTGATCCTACCGTCTGCATCTGAACTATCTTGAGAATTCCGAAAAATCGTCTATAAACGTTTTATGGATAAGTTTGAATGCAGCAGCGATAGGGGCAACCCATGTGTCCTTGGCCTGCACGGGTTATATGGCTGGATGCTGATGATGGAGAACAAAATTGTTACCTGAAAGTGCTAAGCCCTACCTGCTCAATGCGGTCTATCAGTGGTGTGTGGATCAGGGGCATACACCGTATATTCTGGTGGTGGTGGCTTATCCGGGAATGTCTGTTCCGAGTGGCTACGAAAAGGATGGACGGATGATTCTTGATGTCTCGCCGCGCGCCTGCCACAGTTTCCGCATGGCGGATGGCTGGATTTCTTTTAACGCCCGCTTTGGTGGGGTCGCCCGCACGGTGGATGTACCGATGGCGGCTGTGGCGGCGATTTACGCTGCGGAGACGCAGGAGGGGATGGGCTTTGCCGATCCCGAAATCCCAACCACACCGCCGCCGCCCCCAGAGGGAGGCGGTGTTGAGAACGCGGATAACCCCCCCAGTAAGCCCGAGCGCCCTTCACTGCGGGTGGTGAAGTGAGGCTTGGCCTGATGCTCGGTGCGATGCTGCTCCTTTGCGGAAGCACGGCGGAGGCCAATATTTATGCGTACACCGATAGCAGCGGGGTGGTGCATCTGACCAACGTGCCTGCCGGGAATAACAAGTACCGAATGGTGATGCGGACGCCGAAAATGGCGGTAGCCGTGGCGCGCGCGGATTTTAACAGGGTGGCCAGGGCGCATTATCAGGCACTGATTCGGGCGGCAGCTAGCAGGTATGGGGTCAGTCCGGCGCTGATTAACGCCGTGATCAGCGCCGAGTCCGGTTACAACGCGGGGGCGGTTTCACCCAAAGGGGCAGTCGGGTTGATGCAGCTCATTCCGGCAACGGCGGATCGTTTTGGGGTGGCCAATTCCTTCAGCCCGGCTGATAACATCAACGGTGGCACGGCGTACCTGGCCCATTTGCTGCGTGTATTTAGTGGTGACCTGAAGCTGGCGGTGGCCGCCTACAATGCGGGATCGCAGGCCGTGATCCAGGCGGGTTATCATATTCCGCCTTTTGCAGAAACCCAGGCTTACGTGCCGCGGGTACTCGCTTATTATCAGCAGTACCTGAATGGCGGCGGCAACGTGGTTGGTGCGAACCCGCAATCGGTGGCGAACGCCGCTCCGCAGTTGATTCAGGTATCTAATCCGTAGGCCTGTAGTTTCTTACGCAAAGTGTTGCGATTGATGCCCAGCCATTGGGCAGCCATGCCGCGTTGCCCGCTACAATGCTGCAGCGTGTTAGCGAACAGGGCACGTTCCACCTCGTCTATGATCAGTGCGTGCAAGTTGCTGGGTACTTCACCCTGCAAATCCGCCAGATAGCGGTCCATGACCAGGGTTACGCAATCGCTCAAAGACATGTCCGTGGTTCCCATGGCCAGTCTCCTCAGGGACGACTGAGGAGAGTGACTTGGTAACCGGCGGCCGCCGTCAAGGCGGGGCCGCTGAGGGTAAATGGTACCGCAGTGCCAGGAACAAATCCGGCGCTGGCATGAAACTCTCCGCTCAGGTATTGTGCTGCGGTAAAATGCAGATGCGCAATCGGTGCACCATAGACATTGCTGAGGGTGACTTCGATCACCGGGTAGGCCTGGACTTGGTTGGCCACATTTTCGATGCTGCCGGTGATGCGCGCCAAATGATCCCCCACCGGGATAACCTGACTGTTTAAAATACGGATGTCTTTGTTGGGGCCTGGCCACGGAATGGTGATGCCCAGTTGTTCGGCGCCATCCAGCAGCATATGGCGTACTGGCGCGCTGGTGGCGGCGTAACTGTAGCTGCGTGTCCACCAAAGTACCTGCCCGATCAGGGCGGTAATCAGCAGGATGATTGCCAGGATGAGCAGAAATCTACCCAGACGACGCCCCAGGCTGTTACCGGCACGCGCATCTTCTGCGGCGACATCAATATGAAAAGTATGCTGGCAGACGCTGCATTTCACCTGATAGTGATGCTCGCGCAGGGCTTTACCATCCGTGGCAAAGGTCGATTCACAGCGGGGGCAGGTGATTTCCATGGTCATACTCCGATTTTGCGCTGGCCATAGAGGAGCGACCAGTCTTCTTCGTGTTGCGGGGCGGCGAGATCGAAATAGGGTCTATAGGCGGCGTTAATCTCCGCTTCCTGATGGTGCAGGATGCCGGACAGTGCGATCCAGCCTCCGGGACGGACAGCGTCAGCCAGGGTGGGCGCGAGGGCCAGCAGGGGAGTTGCCAGTATGTTGGCGACCAGGATGTCGGCCATGGGCAGACTGGCGTTTTCCGGCAGCGCGAGTTGCAGGCCGGTACTGACGCCGTTGCTTTCAGCATTGGCGGCGGCTACCTGCAGCGCAACGGGGTCCGTATCGATGCCGACCGCCTGGTCGACACCCAGCAGCAGCCCGGCGATAGCCAGGATGCCGGAGCCGCAACCGTAATCGATAAGGCTTTCGCCCCCGCGGATCTGCGCGTCCAGGAAACGCAGGCACAGCGCCGTGGTGGCGTGGGCGCCGGTGCCAAAGGCCTGGCCGGGGTCGAGATGCAGCACGCGAGTGGCGCCAGCGGGCGCCGCATCCCAACTGGGGGTTACCCAGAGGCGACCGAAGCAGCGCGCCGGGAAGGCGGCCTGCGTCGCCGCTACCCAGTCTTGCTCCTCCAGCGGCGTGAACTGTGCTGCGAATTGCTGCCAGTCATTGTCTCTGACCAGTCTTTGCAGGGTCGCTTCACTATGGTCGTCGGCAGGAAACAAGGCCTGGCACTGGCTGTTCTGCCAGATCAGCCCTTCATCGAACACGGCTTCATTGCCGTCGCCTTCAAGAAAGGTGACGGCTTCTGCGCCAGCCTCCTGCAATTGCACCTCGATGGCTGCCGCAACTGCCGCGGGGACACGCATGTCGATCTGCCACCAGGTAATCTTCATAGGGCGAGCAAGGCCTCCAGATAGTGGATATGCACCCCGCCTGCGGCGTACTGGGCCTCTTCCAGGACCCGCCGGTGCAGGGGAATATTGGTCTGAATACCCTCAATGGTGGTCTCGCGCAGGGCGCTGCGCATACGCATATTGGCTTCCTCACGGTCGCCTCCAAACGCGATGATTTTGCCGATCATGGAGTCGTAGAAGGGCGGCACGCGATAACCCGCATAAATGTGGCTGTCGACCCGGATGCCTGGCCCGCCGGGCGGGTGCCAGGCGGTGATTTGTCCAGGGGAGGGTACGAAACGCTCCGGGTCTTCGGCATTGATGCGGCATTCGATGGCGTGACCGCTGAGTACAACGTCTTCCTGCCGAATCCCGAGAGGCAGACCCGCTGCGATACGGATTTGCGCCTTGACGATGTCGATGCCGGTAATCAGCTCCGTGACCGGGTGCTCGACCTGCACGCGTGTGTTCATTTCAATGAAATAGAAGGTCTGGCTGCCCGGATCGTAGAGAAACTCGATCGTGCCGGCGCCCCGATAGCCCATATCCTCGCAGGCTTTGACTACCGATGCGCCGATTTCAGCCCGCTGGGCGGCGCTGATGCCGGGAGCTGGCGCTTCTTCGATGACTTTCTGATGGCGGCGCTGCACCGAGCAGTCCCGTTCACCCAGATGGACGCAATGGCCATGGGCATCGCAGAGTATCTGAAACTCGATATGGCGCGGCGTCTCCAGAAACTTTTCCATGTACAGGGTGGGGTTGCCGAAGGCTTTGCCCGCCTCGGCGCGGGTCAGATTGGCGGCGTTGATGAGGTGCGCTTCCGTATGCACGACCCGCATACCGCGACCACCACCACCACCAGCGGCCTTGAGAATGACGGGATAACCGATCTCGCGGGCGAGGGCTTTGAGGGCTTCATTATCGTCGGGTAGCGGTCCATCGGAGCCCGGTACACAGGGTACGCCAGCCTTTTTCATCGCCGTCTTGGCGGCAATTTTGTCGCCCATCAGGCGGATGGTTTCGGCACGTGGCCCAATGAAGGCAAAACCGCTTTTTTCAACCCGTTCGGCGAAGTCGGCATTTTCCGAAAGGAAGCCGTAGCCAGGATGAATCGCTTCGGCATCGGTCACTTCGGCGGCCGCAATCACGGCGGGAATATTCAGATAACTTTTGTCGCTCGGCGCCGGGCCGATGCACACCGACTCGTCGGCGAGCTTGACATGCAGAAGATCGCGATCGGGCTCGGAGTGGACGGCGACGGTGCGGATGCCCAGTTCGCGGCAGGCGCGCTGAATGCGCAGGGCGATCTCGCCGCGGTTGGCGATGAGGATTTTTTCAAACATCTCAATTCTCGGGAGCAATGATGAACAGGGGTTCACCGTATTCGACGGGCTGGCTGTTGCTGGCGAGGACCTTGATTACTTTTCCGGAGATGTCGGCCTCGATTTCGTTGAGCAACTTCATGGCTTCGATAATACAGAGGGTCTGGCCAGCCTTGATAAGGCTGCCTTCTTCCACAAAGGGCGCGGCTTCGGGGGATGCGGCGCGGTAAAAGGTGCCAACCATGGGCGATTTGATCATGTAGCCTTGGGGTGGCTGCTCAACAGCGGCAGGTGTGGTCGCTACCGCTGCGTCGGTGGGTATTGCAGCAGCAACTGCCGCTGGCTGCGTGCAGGTAATGGTCGGTGCCATATGAGCAGGCGCGACGTGCCGGGTGATTCGGACTTTACTGTCGCCCTCTACCACTTCTATTTCATCAATGGCACTTTTTTCCAGCAGTTCGGCCAGGCGGCGGATGAATTGGATATCCATGCTCTTTCCTTGGTATCAGTTATGGGTTATGGCGCTTCAGGCGTCGATGAATGGCATCCAGCGCCAGGAAATACCCATCCGCACCCAGTCCCGCGATGATGCCCTGGGCGAGATCGGAGAAATAGGAGCGGCGGCGGAACGGTTCCCGGGCATGGATGTTGGACAAATGCACTTCAATAAAGGGGATCTGGACGGCAGCCAGCGCATCACGCAGGGCGACACTGGTATGGGTGAAGGCCGCGGGGTTGATGATGATGTATGTGACGCCTTGCCGGGCCGCTTCCTGAACCGCGTCGATCAGTATGTGTTCGGCGTTACTCTGCAGGCTGTGCAGTCGCCAACCCCATCCCTGCGCGTGCGCCTGCATCCCAGCATCGATTTCAGCGAGGGTGGTCTGCCCATAATGGCCGGGCTCACGGCTACCCAGCAGATTCAGGTTCGGACCATGCAGTACAAGGATATGAGGAGATGATGCAGCCATAGATTCCGCGTAACACTAAGTATATCCGTAAAGTCTGCCGCAAATGGCCGGATAAATCCAGGTCATTCGTGTCTAAGGCGAATGTCAGGGGATAAACGGGGCCATCGCCCAAGGCGGGGATTTGGCGTAGAATACCATAGATTAGGTGTGAAGCTTCGCGGGTGTCGCCGCAAAGTCTGGGGGTGTCGGCGCGCAACTTTCGTTCTGGTGGGCGGAAAGATTGAGGTGTCCAGGCGCTCATTCTTGAGAACGCCAGAGAGGTGTGTTCGCTATGTTATACCCTGAGTTGTTCAAATCGCTGGAGGCCGCGCGCTGGAACATGGCCACGGATATCCCCTGGGAGCAGTTTGACCGTAGTCTGGTGAGCGATGAGCAATTGCGCACGATCAAGATGAATGCGGTCACCGAGTGGTCGGCACTCCCGGCGACGGAGATGTTTCTCCGCGACAACCGGAGCGACTCCGATTTTTCGGCCTTCATGTCCATCTGGTTCTACGAAGAGCAGAAGCACGCCCTGGTGCTCATGGAATACTTGCGCCGCTTCGCGCCGGAATATCTGCCAACGGAAGAAGAACTGCACAACGTGCGCTTTGAATTTGATCCGGCCCCGGCGATGGAGACGCTCATGCTCCATTTTTGCGGCGAAATTCGTCTGACGCATTGGTACAAATGTGCGGCGCAGTGGCACAGCGAGCCGGTGATTCGCACGATTTACGAGGTGCTATCCAAGGACGAGGCGCGGCACGCGGGCATTTATCTTAAGTATATGCGGCGCGCGATTGATCGCCTTGGGGATACCGCGCGTTTGGCTTTTGCCAAGATCGGTGTGCTCATGGCCAACACCAAGACGGCGAAGGCATTGCATCCCACCAATCTCCATGTGAACAAAGCCATGTACCCTGACGACAGCGTGCAAAGCCATCTGCCGGATCCGGGCTGGCTGGAGCAATGGCTGGATACCCAGATCCATTTCGACGTGATCTGGGAGGGCAAGGTAGTCAATGGCATCTTACGTAATCTTTCTGCTTTGCTCGGAACACCCCTTCAGAGTGCCAAAGATCTCAGTCGTTACCGCAAGGCGATGAGCGCCGCCGACCGGGATGCTTCTGGGCACCTGGTAGCGGGCTGAACATGCTGTAGCGGTTTGGCAACGGATGCTACGTTACAGGGCATAAAAATGACGGAAGATCCGTGGCGGACCCTTGCGCTGGCTGCCCGATTGCAGTGGGCATTGAGTCCGGAATTGCCGGAAGGGTACCGGTCGTTTTTGTTGACGGAGCAGTGGATGCAGACCCGCTGCTATTTTGCCCGCCGTGCGGACCTGCGGTTGGAGGAAGTGGCGGTGCTGGCAGCGGATGGGGACTATGTTATCCGCCTGTGTATTGCGAAAAGGCCGGATTTAACGGCAGAACAGGTGGGGGGGTTTTGTCAGGATCACGACCCTAACGTGCGCTATGCCATCGCCCGCAATCCATTGCTGACGCAAGTTCAGCGGACGCAGTTGCTGGCGGATGCAGACGAACTGGTGCGACAGGCGGCGGCTAAGGGGCCGCGGCCGAGCAAAGAACGCTGCCGCCCGGGTCAAGCGCCTTTACTGCGCTGACCCGGTTTGTCGACCTTAGTCCGCCTGACGGCGCAAAAAGGCGGGGATGTCCAGGTCGGCATAGTTCGGGGTGTTATTACCGCCGCGTGCGGCGGCTACCGGGGCCGCGGGGCGTTCGGCCTGCCGCATACCGGTGGGTTTGTCGAGATTGCGCCAGTCTGCGGCAGTGGCTGGGGTCGCTGCCGGGCGGGTGCGAATGTTTTCGACCGCCAGACGCACGGGTTCCCGCTGCAGACCGGTGGCAACCACGGTGACCCGCAGTTCCCCTTCCAGTTCCGGATCGAGCACGGTACCGACCTTGACGTTGGCATCATCAGCGGCATAGCCACGGATCAGTTCGCCGACTTCTTCAAACTCGCCCAGGGTCAGGTCCATGCCAGCGGTGATGTTGACCAGAATGCCGCGGGCGCCGGAGAGGTTGATATCGTCCAGCAGTGGACTGGAAGCAGCGCGGGTGGCCGCGTCTTTGGCGCGGTTTTCGCCGCGACCGCTGGCGGCACCCATCATCGCCAGGCCCATGCCAGACATGACGGTGCGGACATCGGCGAAGTCGAGGTTCATCAGGCCGGGGCGGGTGACCAGCTCGGAGATACCCTGCACGGCGCCGAGGAGGATGTTGTCGGCGGCCTGATAAGCGTCCTTGAGGCTGATGTTCTTGCCAAGGACGGACAACAGCTTTTCGTTGGGGATGATGACCAGCGAGTCTACGTACTGGGAGAGTTCGTCGATGCCGGAGAGGGCGTGCTGCTGACGCTTCTTGCCCTCAAAGTTGAAGGGCTTGGTGACCACTCCGACGGTAAGGATGCCCATGTCGCGGGCAATGGCCGCCACCACGGGGGCGGCGCCGGTGCCGGTGCCACCCCCCATGCCGGTGGTGATGAAGACCATGTCGGCCTTCTCCAAGGCCGCGCGGATTTCGTCACGGCCTTCTTCGGCAGCCTTGCGGCCGACTTCGGGATCGGCGCCAGCACCGAGGCCGCGGGTAATCTGGGCGCCGAGCTGGATGGTGTGGCTGGCGTGGGAATGGCGCAGCGCCTGGGCATCGGTATTGGCGGTGATGAATTCCACCCCTTCCAGACCCGCCGCGCACATGTTGTTGATAGCGTTACCGCCACCGCCACCAACGCCGATCACTTTGATGACAGCACCGTCTTGTTCACATTCATTGAGTTCAAACATAGTCTTTCTCCTTCTTGAAGTCCTGCAAATTTGTGTGCTTCAGCCCTGCAAGCAGGCATTAGCCGAAGCTCGTCTGTACCCAGGAGCGCATCTTGCGAAAAACGCCGCCGAAGCTGGTATCCATATGATTTTCCCGGGCCGCGATGGCCGGATTCTGTAAGGGCTCTGCCTGACTCGCCACCTGATTGTGGAGACCATACATAACCAGGCCCACCCCCGTGGCATGGCCCGGAGTCCGGACGACGGTTTCCATGCCGGGCAAATGCATGGGTTCACCGACGCGCACCGGCAGGTGGAGGATTTCTTCGGCCAGTTCGGCCATCCCTTCCAGCTTGCTGGAACCGCCGGTAATGACCACTCCGGCCGCGACCATATCTTCATAGCCGGTGCGCCGCAGCTCGGCCTGAATCAGTTCAAAGAGTTCCTTGATGCGGGGCTCGATGATGTCGCCGAGAATGCGCCGGGATATGGTCCGGGGCGGGCGAGTGCCGACGCTGGGGACGGGGATTTCTTCATCTTGCTCGATGAGGTCACCGAGGGCGCAGCCGTAGAGCTTTTTGATGTTTTCCGCTTCGACGGGCGGGGTGCGCAGGCCGAGGGCGATGTCGTTGGTG
Source organism: Pseudomonadota bacterium (assembly GCA_021827445.1). Classification (GTDB taxonomy): domain Bacteria; phylum Pseudomonadota; class Gammaproteobacteria; order Acidithiobacillales; family Acidithiobacillaceae; genus Acidithiobacillus. The sequence continues at coordinate 259 of JAKAVW010000072.1, read as the reverse complement.
ACCTGATCGCCGGCAATGGGGATGACGGCGGTGTGGCGAACGGCGCCATCGCGGAAGATGGCGATGTCCGTGGTGCCACCGCCGATGTCCACCAGACAGACACCGAGTTCTTTCTCATCAGCGGTGAGGACTGCGTCGGCGGAGGCGAGCTGTTCGAGGACCAGATCCTGTACCTGCAAGCCGCAGCGTTCGACGCATTTGGTGATGTTTTGCGCGGCGCTGACGGCACCGGTGACGATATGCACCCGGGCCTCCAGGC
>JAKAVW010000071.1 GCA_021827445.1 Pseudomonadota bacterium | reverse complement strand
ATGGAATCACCAAAAACTTGCTCGACCTCAATCCGCCATCTCCTCACCCCCCATTCTCTTTCATCCTCTGGGGTGGCGCGAGTCGCAATGTCCGTTAGACTAATGGTAATTCAGGGGTAAGGAGTAAAACAGCAACAGAGGTTATCAAGCTAGAATCATGGGGAGAGTATTCAGGGCAGTACGCACTGCGGAGCAGAAACCTGGCGATTTCCAATTGAAGTATAACATTAAACTAAGAGAGGTAACAGCCATGGTAAAACAACTGTTTTCAAAATCTGGATTGCTAAGCAACTCCACCCTGGTCATCCTTGGATGGCTTGCATTCTTTGGGTCATACCTTATGACCCAACCATTTTGGGTAGTATCGCTACAGAGTGTCGCCAGGGTTCTGCCCTAAATTCTTTTTTAATTTATGTACATGCAAAACATAACGTTGAATTTGAATCTCTTTGGGTCTTATTCCCCGCTGCTTGCAGCAAAATCAAACAAAAAGCGGCAGAAGGAATACCCCGCAGCTAGCTGCGGGGATTTTTATTCATTTCAACATGGTGGTATGCCGTGTCAAAAATTCATTGCCGTTGAGTCCGTGAAAAGAGAGCAGATCGTTTACCTGCTTATGACTATTGAGAATGTCTGGATCACCGAGAGATTTGGCGAATTTGGTGAGCGCCTTTCGTAACTTATTGAGTTCTTTTTCCGTGATAACCCGCATCCCGTCGACTTCGGACGCACCGTCACCCAGCGTCCGTAGCGGGTGAATGATAACGGGTGTACCGGTCGCGGCTTTCGTATATTTTCGGTAAAACCAGGACATAGCTTGATCGAGTTGCCCCAGATCGGTTTTCGAAATGCCCTTCTCGGATTTTGCGTTGTTCTTGCACTCTATGACTAGGAACGATCCACATGGCAATACCCACAGGTTGTCGGGACCGTCATTGAACTGTTTTTCGGGGCGTTGAGCATGTAGTCCGATGAACCGGGCAACGTCATTGATAGCAGCCTCGAATTTGTCCGACGATACCCTTTGAAAGTACAAATCATCCGTAAGCTGATTGACGTAAAGTATACGGTCGGCGGCTTCGTGAAAGCATTTCTGGTGATAAGATTGCACCTCTTGCACCTGCAGGCCCTTTTCGGCTGTGAGCTTCTGGTAGACGATGCCTTCCAAGGGACGTAGAACGTTCGGATTCAACCGGTACGCCGCTAGCAACGTTTTTTGCGACTCTGCCGGGTTCATATGATGCAGCATGGCGGCCAGCTTCGACATGAGCCATGCTCTTTCGTCGTCATCGTTTGCCGCATTGGTGGCGATACTCATTAACTTGGCAGCGGCTTTGTAGTCACCAGAGCGGGCGGTATCGAAGGCATGCCGCACTGCAACGCTGGCTTTGTCGAGAACCAACCCCGTTTTGGCCTGGGCTTTTAGTAGTGTTTTCTTGCTGACTTTGACCCAAGATGGATCGCGCCTGAGGCACTGATCAATGACGCTTGCAATACCATCAATATCGACCCCAGCGAGCCGCTTGGCGATTTTTTTTGAAAGATCGAGCTGTGCCCGCGTAGCTGCCGTCAACAGCTTTATCCCATCTGGTGACTTCACGCGGCGTATGAGTTTCGATCCGGCAAGCAGCACAACACAATAATCGTCATTGGAACGGACACCACGTCCCATACCTTGTTCAACACGTTGCATCTGCCGCCGGAGATTGATCTGAGAGTCACTTAGAATAGCCATGTCCGCCAGGTCTGAAAACGATGCCACTTCGGGCAGGTTAAATATCACCAAGACGCGGCACGCATCGTGCGGAAGGTCAATCCCGTCATATCTGTTCACGAGAACCGTCAGCCCAACATGACCGTCACGCAGTTTATCCACGCCCTCCATGACGTTCGAGGCTGTGAGAATTTGGTCGGCAACACCAGCCCACTCGTTTGAGGCATCTTTTGAAGGGACAATTACAACAACATTTTCTTTCTTCGCCAGATTGGCGAGCAGAACCTTAATTTCTTTCAAGGTGATTTCTGGGTTGAGTTCCTGCGGCATGAGGATCATACGTTCACCCATAGATTGGGAAGACACAGGAACAATCGGATCAGAGAGCTTGTTGGGGTCAGCACCAAAATGCGTGACTAACACGCTGTCGTCAGCAAGCGTCGCCGTCATATAAATTCTGCGCTTAGCGCGGGCAAACGCCCGCACCAGATCAGTTGGAGGACAATCCGGCTCGATTTCAAGTCTCTGGCCGCTGATTACACAGCGGCAAAGCGGCAAAATATCCCGAAGAAGCGGATAGGAAAATTCTAGCTCTTCGTCGTTCTTATAGCTATGCAAGGTTTTCAGTATTTCATCCTGAGCATTGATCCAAGCCCAATATGGTACTTCCATAACGGCGTGCGGATCGCTCGATTGGACATCCAAAAAGCGTGCAGGACTTTGCCGCTTTAAGTCTGATTCGACGATTCTGAGGATTTCACTATAGGCAGCATGCGTATTGTGAAGTTCAATCCTGAACTGTTCCGTGATGGTCGCGACGCAGGCGTGGGCATCGTCGATCACGATTGTACCAATCTTGATCTTAACGCTTTCTGCGCCAATGCCGAATACTGACTTCCCATTAAATAGCCTATGGATTGTTGTGACCAGAATCCGGTCGCCAGACTGAAAATCCGCATTATGAGGATCGCCGGTGACCTCGATGCCGAGAGTTTTCGCTTCAGCAATAACCTGATCGACTAGTTGTCTGTCAGGCGCGATATAGACAGCCGGGGCGATTTTCTCATTCAGCGAGCTTTGTAGGATCAATAACCCGACCAACGTCTTTCCGCTGCCGACATTTAGTTTGATAACAGTGTCCAGTTGATCCCTTTTCCTGAACCACTCTTTCATGACTTCGGTTTGAATATCGCGTGGAAATGCAAATGTCTTATCGCGATCCAAAGTTAGGAAAATATCGCGTGGGTCTATGACAATGGAATCGTCGTCATCAAGGATGTCATCAAAATCTATCGGCATTTATCTGCTCTCCATGAATCCCGATGTGCAATCGCGATTTTCATTTGCAATGAACTGTTGAAACGAATTGGTGGACGGGCTTCCCCTATCAATGTATTCGATGCAGCGCTAGAGGATGCGGTCGGGTATCGCGGCCCGTTATCAACTGATGAATGTTGATAGAACAAGTTCCCATAGCAGTTACTTTAAAGCCCATCTTACACAATGCTCCAATTGAAGTCCGCTTCTCTCCTGGGTTCATATCGATTGACCGCTACAGTGCGGACACCTGACAATATTATTTTGATGATAAAAATGGCTGCTGCGGTGTGACTTCTACCAATTGATGCTACACTATGAACCATGAAACAACTGGTTATGCCGCTTGATTTATACCAAATGCTGCCACACAATACCACCAATAGCCGCTACAAGGTTCAATATGAACATCAATAGCTGCAACAAAGTTGAAAACCCCGCTAGGCGCAAGATCGGTACGACCCGGCGTAGCGTATCCGGGCTTTATCCGTTTCGCGGCGTGGGGCCGGTAGACTTCGAATCTACGCTGGAACGGGACTTTCTGATCCGCCTGGAAACGGATAGGCGGGTACTGGATGTGGTTTCGCAACCTGCGACCATTGAGTTTATTGGTTCTAACGGGCAAACCTATCCCTATACGCCTGACTATCTGGTGACTTATCGGGCTTATCCTGGGCCTTACCGCGCTCCTATTCTTGTTGAGGTGAAGCCGGCCAGCGAACTGGACGAGCATCTTCCTGAATGGAAAACAAAATTCCGTGCGGCCATGACTTATTGCAAGGAGCGGGGCTACGTATTTCATTTGAGGCATGAACCGCGTATTCGCGACCAACGCTGGAAGAATGCCATGTTTCTACAGCGGTATAGGCAAATGCAGTTCCTGCCGGAAGAGTCAGAATGGATTATCGGGAATCTGCGTCAAATGGGGACCGCGACGTTTGACCACCTGCTGGCTCGCCACTTTTTTGGAGAAGTGGATCGCGCCATGGGCATTAGCCATTTGTGGCACCTATTGGCGACTGCACGGATGGAGTGCGACTGGTCACAGCCGTTGGGCTATGCCAGCGAACTTTGGATGCCGGATCATGACTAAGCCGACCCGACAAACGTTTCTGCCTGCACCAGGGAAAATGGTGGCGGCCTCCGGAAAGATTTACCGCATCACCGAGGTGCTGGATTTGGAAAGCGTCATTGGGTTGGATGTGGAGTCTGCCCGGAGTTGCAACCTGCGTATCGCCGACTTGGCGCCTGCGGTGGGTGACAGCGTAGTGGTTCGTGATCTGGATACCATTGCCGACGAAGACTGGAAGACGGCGCAATCCCGATATGCCGCGATACAACCGCTTCTGGACCGATTTGACGTGGGGCGGCGTGAAGTAGAGGCCCGAGCTCAAGAGGTGGGAATCAACTTCACCACGCTTTACCGTTGGCTGAAGCTATATCGGGATGCGGGGACTCTTGACGGACTCATGCCGGGGAAAAGAGGGGTCAGGAGAGGCGCCAAGAAAATATCGTTGCATGCGGAACAGATTATTCAGGATGTTATCAGTGCGTTGTATCTGACTGTGCAGAGGCCCTCCGTTCAGAAGGTGGTTTTGGAAGTGCGCCGACGGTGCATTGCAGCGCAACTCACTGAGATACCGCACCCGAACACGATACGCGCCAGGGTTGCGGAGATCAGTGAACGTGAGACGCTACGCAAGCGGGGATATCGTGAGAAGGCCAAGAACAAGTTCATTCCTGTCCCTGGTCAGTTCCCCAACGCGGATTATCCATTGGCTGTTGTGCAGATAGACCACACACCCGCAGACATTATTCTGGTTGACGATATTTATCGCAAACCCATTGGCCGCCCCTATATTACTATGGCAATAGATGTTTTTAGTCGCATGGTCGTTGGCTACTATCTGTCCTTTGACGCACCTTCGGTAACCTCTGTGGCAATGTGTGTGGCGCAAGCTATTCTTCCCAAAGATGATTGGTTGGTCTTGCATCAAGTCGATGCAAAATGGCCGGTGTCTGGTCTAATGACGACCATTCATGTGGATAATGGATCGGATTTTCGCTCGGAAAGCTTCCGTAATTCCTGCATGATGTACAATATTCGGCTGGAATACCGCCCGGTAAAGCAGCCTCGCTATGGTGGCCACATCGAACGTTTATTGGGCACCATGCTGAAAGAGATCCATGACCTACCCGGAACGACGTTCTCGTCGATAAAGGAACGGGACGAATACGACTCCGAGAAGCATGCTACGATGACCAAGTCCGAATTTGAAACATGGCTGGTTACACTGATTTGCAAGGTATATCACAAGCGGATTCATTCCGCTCTTGGTATGACACCAGAGAAAAAATGGGAACTGGGTATCTTCGGTGATAAAGATAGCCCCGGCCGCGGAATGCCCGCGATACCAGTGAATCGTGAGGTTTTGTTATTAGACTTCTTGCCGATGTTCAAGCGGACTATTCAGGTGGATGGTATTTCCGTAGATGGACTGACCTATTATGCGGACGTTATCCGGCAGTGGATCAATGCGGATGACCCGGATACCCCAGGTAAAAAGCGGCAATTCATTTTCCGCCGTGACCCCCGTGATATCAGCGTGATCTGGTTCCATGATCCTGAGTTAAAAATGTATTTTCGCGTCCCATACGCGGATCAGACGATGCCGAGCATGAGTATCTGGGAGTACCAGCAGGCGGTAAGCCGCGCTCGTCAGCAGGGTATGAAATCTGTGGATGAGGCTATGGTGCTCCAAGCCCTGAATGATCTGCGGCAACAGGTCGATGGCTCGTCGGAAAGGACGAAAAAGGCGCGTCGCCAGCAGCAAAAGCGTAATGAACATGCGAAAAAGGTATCTCCCTCACAGCCGCTGAGTTCGAATAGAACCGTATTGGAGAAAGCGGCCCCTGCCTCGATGTTGCTGGAAGGTGTTGTTAAGCCATTGGATGATATTGCATGATAGACCTCGCTCATATTCACCCAGAATTTCGGCACGTTTTAGGCGTGTCGGATAAGGAGCGCATGGCATTTCTCGACGAGCCGCGTTGGATTGGTTATGCCCAGGCTAATCGCCTTTTGGATAACTTGCGTGGTTTAATGGAAAAGCCCGTGCGCCCACGCATGCCTAATCTGCTGATCGTTGGTGACTCTAATAACGGGAAGACAACGATTATTCGGCGCTTTCAGAAGTTGCATGGAGAGGGCTATGTCAATGAGAATTCGGAACCCGTCAAACCGGTCATTGTGAGCGAAGCGCCGCCCAGCGCAGACGAAAAGGGGTTGTATATAGCGATCCTGGAGCGCTTTTGGACTCCATACCGGGCAACAGACCCGGCTTCCAAGTTGCGCTATCAGGTGGTTCATCTGATGCGAGACTGCCATGTGCGTATTTTGGTTATCGACGAATTTCACTCTCTCCTGACCGGGACGGTGACCAAGCAACGCGAGGTTATGAACGCCGTCAAGCTGTTATGCAACGAATTGGCGGTTCCCATCGTCGGCGTGGGCACCAGAGAGGCCGTCCGTGTTTTGCACACGGACCCACAGCATGCCAGCCGCTTTGACGTGGTCACGTTGCCGCCTTGGGAATTGAACCCAGAGTTTCAGCAACTGGTAGCAAGTTTTGAACAAGTATTGCCGCTCAAAAAACCTTCCTTGCTGCATCAAAGTGAGACGGTAAGTCTGCTTTTCGCTATTTCCGAAGGAAATCTGGGTAATCTGCACCGCCTTTTGGTGGAATGTGCTGTGGAAGCCATTAAAACGGGTACGGAAAAAATCGGCAAATCGATCATAGAGGGTAAGCAATGGCTACGGCCTACACGTGGCATCCGGGAACTGGTGTAGATCGCCCGCGTTGGGTGCGTTCTGTACCTTTGCTGCCCGATGAGATTATCTCGTCGTGGCTGGTACGGGCGGCGCTTGCCCAGGGCTGTGACCCCATGGTGCTTACCGGCGAAATATGGCCTAAGTGGCGCCTATGGACGAGAGATGCTGATCGTTTTCTGGATGATGCACCGTTGAATAAGCTGGTTGCGCCGGCGGGGATTTCACTGTCTTGCTTTCGCGCCGCGACGCTCAAAAATGTCGCTGAGCGTTTTAGTAAAGGACCTCTTCCCGAAAAAGCCGTGTGGCCATGGATATTGGCGCTGGGCGCGCGGAATACCAAGCGACGAAGCGGCCTGCAGTATTGTCCAGCTTGTCTGCGCGATGACGGTATCCCCTATTATCGTCTCCAATGGCGGTTCTCCTGGCATGTAGGTTGCGAGCATCATCATTGTTTGCTGCTGGACCGCTGCCCGCATTGTGGGGCGCCCTTTGAGCCGCACCGACTGCATGCGGAGGATGGTCATGTGGCGGTCTGCGCGACCTGCAGCGGTAATTTGCGGGGTGTGGGCGCTATTACGCCATGTTCGGACGATGCTATGGCGTTCCAGAATGCAGGCGATGAGGCGATTCGTCATGGCAGAAGTCAGTTCATGGCACAGCTGACGGAGACCGACGCATGGTTTGTCGGTGCGTCTTTTTTGTCCGCATTATTGCGAAGAGCTAATCGCAGTGATGCGGAGGCTTTGCACTCATTTCTGGAAAGCATGGGGATTGCAGCCCCTGCGTTGCCGCTGAATCCTGGCACGGGGGTTGAACTGCTCGGGACAGCGGAACGTCACCTGTTGCTAGATGCGCTGTGGAAACTGATGCGAACCGACTTGGCCGAGGTGTCAATGCATCTGCAGAAATCGGGTATTACGCGTCAAGGCTTTGTGAGTAAGGGAGAACGGATGCCAGACTTGTTTGCAGAAGTTTTCGCGCAATTGCCTGATAACGCCAGAGGACCCAGAAAGCTGGCAGTACGCGAGCCTGGTCAGCCACGGCCGCGTCACGAAGTCATGCGCATGTGGCGGCGATTGCAGCGCAGGCTGGAGATGCTGCAGCGATGACGGATACGGTGGCGATACCTTCGGCTGAGGTGATTTGCGACGAATGTGGTAAACGAGGCAGAAAAATCACGCGGGTATATCACGGCCATAAGTATTGTCCCACATGCTACGCACGAGAATTCAAGCGCCGACTATGTCCGAAGTGTGGAAATTACGCACGGTTGCCGCGCAGGGATATGGCTGCTGTGTGTCGTCGCTGTGCGGTGGACCGGCCCTGCATACGGTGTGGAAAGACAGACTTCCGAGTGGGACGGGTGACGCACTCTGGCGCTGTATGTAATTCCTGTGCGAAATATTTTAGGGAGGCTGAGGCCTGTGAGCTTTGTGGCGAGTTGTCGAGAAGGCTAACGCGGGTATCTCGGTTCAATCATAATCTGCGGCTTTGCCCAAAATGCGCCCATGCCGATCATGGAAACTGCCAGGCCTGCCACCACCCTAGACTCTTGGTGGTGGCCGACGATGGACGGCGCTTGTGCAATGTCTGCCTCGATGGCGGAATGATTCTCTGCAAGGAATGTGGGCAATCTATGCCGGCTGGCAGAGGTGCTCAGTGCGAGCCCTGCTATTGGCGAGGCCTCCTGAAAAAGCGGATAGCCATGAATCGGGCCGCGTTTTCGGTGCCGGTTATGGCGGATCATTTTGAGCAGTTTGGTACATGGCTGGGTACCACAGTGGGGGATAACAAGGCGGCCATTACCGTGAATCGCTATCTTTCCTTTTTTCTGGACATCTAGAAAGTCTGGAAGTCTATCCCGGACTACAACCGGTTGATTGGACATTTCAGCTCCGAAGGGCTACGCAGGGTGAGGCTTCCCATGCGGTGGATGCAGGAAACTGGGCTAGTGATCAAAGATGTTGCTGTGCAGGCAGAGGATTCCGAGAAACGGCAAATTACTGGTATGCTGAAGGCGCTGGAAGGCGATCCGGCAGGGCTGCGGATACTGAAAGGCTATCACAATACACTTATGGTGGAGGTGAAGGCTGGAAAACTGAGTTTGCGCTCCGTGCGCCTTGCCATGGCACCTGCGAAAGCCCTGTTGCTGGAGATCCAGAAAATGGGGCTGGAGAAGCCGGATCAAAGGACAGTGGATGAGTACCTAGCTAAGGTGCCTGGTCAACGCGCCGGTCTGACTGGTTTTGTGCGATATTTGCGTGAGGCGCATTCTGTAGTTGTCGCGATGCCTGCAGCCAAAGATGGCGCGGCCCAGAAGGTCCGTCAGCGCAAGTTAGAGCAGGAAATGCTGGCGATGATGTGTGAGGGCGGGGAAGGCGAGGAGTTTTTGCGTCGGTGGGTGTCGGTGGGGTTGGCGTATTTTCATGGGTTGCCGAGGAAGGTGGGGCGGGGTGTGGATGTGTTGAGGGCTGAGAGAGGCAGTGTTATTGTAGTTTTGAAGGGCAGATCCTACTGGGTGCCATTATGCGAATGAGTGATCAGTGCTTTGGCTTGATCCAGCGCTAACATGGGTAAAATTCAACCTAATATGCTGAATGAAAATACCAGTAGCGATTGTATCGTCCAGTTAGTCTTGGGGGCCGAGACCGATTTTTGGGACGACGTTGTCCGTTCTGTTCGCACCGAATATCTGTCTGACGCGCAGGATTACCCTTGGATCATCGGGTTTTCTGGTGGCAAAGACTCAACTGTTGTTGCCTAAGCGATCTTCGAAGCCCTGTTGCAGGTTCCACCATCCCAGCGAAAGCGCCATGTCCATTTGGTGTCCAACGACACACAGGTCGAAAGCCCGTTGGTCATGGCACATCTTGCCAAGGTGCAGTCTGCTATTGCCAGCATGGCCGAAAGCCTTCGATTGCCGGTCACAGTAGTGACGACCCGCCCTGCGCCAGACAAAACTTTCTGGACGCTATTAATCGGCAAGCGCTATCCCAGCCCAAACCAGACGATGCGCTGGTGCACCGACCGCCTGAAAATTAAACCGACTAGCCGGTACATCCTGGACAATGTGTCCGCCCACGGCGCGGCCATCGTAGCACTGGGCGTGCGTCTTGACGAGAGCGAGAGACGTCGTAACTCGATCAACAAGTTTCAAAATCTCGCGGGTTCGAACCTCACGCCACACAGCGAGTTGCCAGGGACGTTCATTTACCGTCCGATTGTTCATCTCACGATGGATGACGTTTGGGATGTGCTGGGCCGCTGCCAGCCGCCTTGGGGAGGAACCCATCGCGACTTGATCCAACTGTACCGCGATGCTGAAGGCGGGGAATGCCCGGTGGTGTTGAGCAAGGAGGAGGCACCGGGATGTGGTACATCCAACAGTCGCTTTGGTTGCTGGACATGCACAGTTGTTGAAAAAGATAAGAGTCTTCAAGGTCTTGTGGATTCGGGCAACCACCATTTCTCAGCGCTGATCGATTTTCGTCTGTGGCTAAAAAGTATTCGCAACGATCCACGTTATCGCTCGGTCGAGCGGCGTAACGGTGAAATTACATTCAATTCACGCGGTGAGCAGATAAAACACGTGCCAGGACCGTTCACCATTCAGGCCCGTAAAATGATTTTGGATAAATTGCTGGTTACTCAAGCCGAGTATGGCGACCCGCTGATTTCGCACGACGAAATTCAACGAATCCACGCCATTTGGGCCGAGGAAATCAGCAAACCAGCCAAACAACAAGGGGAGGCAGTATGAGCGATGTGTTTCTTGGCGATTTGCCATTGTGGTCCGACCCTAACGCACGTACCGTACTGGAAGAACTGTGCGTTAAGCACGACGTACCGATGGATGTTCTCGAAGAGCTGGTTGGTATCCAGCGTGAGCGTTCAGGCGAAGAGCGTGCACATAACGTGTACCCCCGTATCGAAGAAGTCCTGAGTGAGTGTGGTCAGCCAAATCGATGGTCCTCTGGTCAATTTTTTTGAGGGTCCGCCAGGCGAATGCTTTTCTACAGTTTCTCATTAATATTCATATAGTTTACCACTTTCCAACCCCTCGTTTGCTGGGCGCCAAATGCGCCAATCTTTTGCGCACCCTTCAAGGTGCCTGTCCATGGCTACGCTCATGCCCAGCTGGTTTGGATAGCGCTTGAAACTTACGATTACTGGATAATTTTGGACCTCCTCAATATCCTGCAAAAACGGTGTCATTCTCTGCGGGAAATCTACGG
>JAKAVW010000070.1 GCA_021827445.1 Pseudomonadota bacterium | reverse complement strand
TTACTGAAAAGAAACGGATTCGTAAAGACTTTGGCAAAAGCCAGAGCATTCTTGCTGTGCCATATCTGCTGGCTACGCAGATGGATTCCTACCGGGAGTTTCTCCAGGAGTCCGTGCCCCCGGCGGCGCGAAAAGAAACGGGTTTAGAAGCTGTTTTCCGTTCGATTTTTCCGATGGAGAGCTATTCTGGCAACGCCACGCTGGATTATGTTTCCTATCGTCTCGAAAAACCGGTGTTTGATGTGGTGGAATGCCGCCAGCGCGGATTGACGTACTGTGCCGGGCTGCGTGTGCGCTTGCGCCTGGCGGTGATGGAAAAAGATGACGCCACGGGGGCCAAACGCGTTAAAGACGTGAAGGAGCAGGATGTCTACATGGGCGAGTTACCGCTGATGACTGAGCATGGTTCCTTCGTGATCAACGGTACCGAGCGTATTATCGTTTCGCAGTTGCATCGTTCGCCAGGTGTTTTCTTCGATCATGATCGTGGTAAGACCCATTCTTCGGGAAAGCTCCTTTTTAACGCGCGCATCATCCCTTACCGGGGCTCGTGGTTAGACTTCGAGTTTGATCCCAAGGATCACGTGTATGCGCGTATCGATCGCCGTCGTAAATTGCCGGCAACGACTCTTCTGCGTGCGCTAAGCTACAGCACTCAAGATATCCTTGAGATGTTTTTCGATACAGAGACTTTCCGCATGATTGACGGCGATCTGCGCTATGTCTTAATCCCCCAGCGTTTGCAGGGTGAAGTGGCGACCTTTGACATCGCCAATCCGGAAACCGGTGAGGTTTTGGTGCAGACGGGCAAACGAATCACCGCACGTCAAACAAAGGCACTTGCCGAGATTCCGGGTCTGCACGAGATCCCCGTGCCTGATGCCTTCCTTCTGGGTAAAGTCGTCGCCAAAGATGTCGTGCATCCAGAAACCGGCGAAGTGCTCGTGCAGGCTAATGAGCCAGTGAGTGGCGAGGTCTTGGATGTTCTGCGTCAGGGGCCATCGCTCACGCTACATACCCTATATATCAATGAGTTGGATCGCGGTCCTTACATTTCTGAGACGTTGCGCGTCGACACGTCGCGTGATGCCCATGAAGCGCAGATGGAAATCTATCGCCTGATGCGTCCGGGTGAGCCGCCGACGAAGGACGCGGCCCAGAACCTCTTTCAGGGGCTGTTCTTCAGCCCGGATCGCTATGATCTGTCTGCCGTAGGCCGCATGAAGTTCAATCGCAGGGTGGGTCGCGACGAGATTACCGGTCCTGGCGTACTCAATAACGAGGATATCATCGCGGTGCTCAAAGTGTTGCTTGCCCTGCGTAATGGCGTCGGCGAGATCGATGATATTGACCATCTTGGTAACCGCCGTGTGCGCTCCGTTGGTGAGTTGATGGAGAACCAATTCCGCCTCGGTCTGGTACGTGTCGAGAGAGCTGTGAAGGATCGTCTCGCGCTAGCCGAGAGCGAGGGCCTCACCCCTCAGGATCTTATTAACGCCAAACCCATTGCGGCAGTGGTCAATGAGTTCTTCGGCTCCAGCCAGCTCTCCCAGTTTATGGATCAGACTAATCCGCTTTCGGAGGTCACCCATAAACGCCGGGTTTCCGCACTGGGGCCGGGCGGGTTGACCCGCGAGCGGGCGGGTTTCGAGGTGCGTGACGTACATCCGACACATTATGGCCGTATCTGCCCGATTGAAACGCCAGAAGGCCCGAATATCGGTCTGATCAATAGTTTATCCTGCTATGCACGCACTAATTCCTATGGTTTTCTCGAAACGCCCTATCGGCGCGTTGTCGATTGCCGCGCGACTGATGAGATCGAATATCTGTCGGCTATTGAAGAGGGTAATTATACGATTGCCCAAGCGAACTCCACAGTGGACGAAAATAGTGTGCTGACCGACGAGCTTGTATCTTGCCGGCACAAGAATGAGTTCACCTTGGCGAACCCTGACCAAGTTCAGTTCATGGATGTTTCGCCGCGGCAAATTGTCTCGGTAGCGGCCAGTATGATTCCCTTCTTGGAGCATGATGACGCTAACCGCGCCTTGATGGGCTCTAACATGCAACGCCAGGCGGTGCCGACGGTGCGTTCTGACGCACCGATGGTGGGTACCGGTATGGAGCGGGTGGTCGCCATTGATTCGGGCGCGGCTGTCGTCGCCCGGCGTGGTGGCGTGGTGGATATCGTTGACGGCGCCCGTATCGTCATTCGTGTCAGTGATGAAGAAACCCTGCCGGAAGAGCCCGGCGTAGATATCTACAACCTCGTCAAGTACGCGCGTTCCAACCAGAACACCACACTGAATCAGCGCCCCGTGGTCAAAGTCGGCGATGTGGTGAGTCGTGGTGACGTACTGGCCGACGGGCCGAGCACGGAGATGGGTGAACTGGCCCTCGGCCAGAATATTTTGGTCGCCTTTATGCCCTGGAACGGCTACAACTTTGAGGATTCCATACTGATCTCGGAACGGGTTGTGGCAGAAGACCGCTATACCACCATTCATATCGAGGAGTTCTCGGTCTTTGCCCGCGACACCAAACTGGGGCCGGAAGAAATCACCCGGGATATTCCCAACGTCGCCGAAGGTGCCTTACGCCACCTCGATGAGTCCGGTATTGTCGTAATCGGCGCGGAATTGGCGCCTGGTGATATTCTCGTCGGCAAGGTCACGCCCAAGGGTGAGACTCAGTTGACGCCGGAAGAGAAACTCCTACGGGCGATCTTCGGTGAAAAGGCCTCTGACGTGAAAGATAACTCCATGCGGATGCCTGCCGGTATGTATGGCACGGTGATCGACGTGCAGGTCTTTACCCGCGACGGTATCGAAAAGGATGCCCGCGCCAAGTCCATTGAGGAGCACGAGCTCGCACGGATTCGTAAGGATCTGAACGATCAGTATCGTATCGTTGAGGAAGACAGTTATCAGCGTATTGAGCGTCAGCTTACTGGTAAGGTTGCTGATGGCGGCCCCAACGGTCTTGCGGCCGGAAACAAGGTGACAAAGGCTTACCTGAAAGATTTACCGCGTGGTAAGTGGTTTGAGATCCGTTTGCGCACGGAAGAGAGCAACGAGTCCCTGGAGCAGATCCGTGCCCAGCTCGAAGAACAGCGCCAGCGTCTCGACGCGGTACTTGAAGAAAAGCGGCGTAAGCTGACTCAGGGGGATGATCTGAGTCCAGGTGTTCTGAAGATGGTTAAAGTGCATGTGGCCATTAAAAGGCACTTGCAGCCCGGCGATAAAATGGCGGGCCGCCATGGTAACAAGGGCGTGGTCTCCAAGATCGTGCCGGTGGAAGACATGCCTTATCTTGCCGATGGTACAGCGGTAGATATCGTGCTCAATCCTCTGGGGGTGCCTTCACGTATGAACGTGGGACAGATTCTCGAAACCCATCTGGGATGGGCAGCCAAGGGGCTGGGCAAGAAGATCGGCGCGATGCTCGACAGTGAGGTGGCCATGGCGGAAATGCGCGCCTTCCTCGCCAAAATCTACAACCGGTCTGGCAAGAAAGAGGATCTCGACAGCCTGACGGACCAGGAAATTCGCGAGCTTTCCACGAATCTTCGTGGTGGAGTGCCCATGGCGACCCCTGTCTTTGATGGCGCCTCCGAAGATGAGATCCGCGATATGCTGGAGCTGGCCGGTTTGCCGCGCAATGGCCAGGTCACGCTGTATGACGGGCGGACCGGCGATGCCTTTGACCGCCCGGTGACCGTGGGTTATCTCTACATGCTCAAGCTCCATCACCTGGTGGATGATAAGATGCATGCCCGTTCCACAGGTCCCTACAGTCTGGTTACCCAGCAGCCTTTAGGCGGTAAGGCGCAGTTTGGCGGCCAGCGCTTCGGTGAAATGGAGGTCTGGGCGTTGGAGGCCTATGGCGCGGCGTACACCCTGCAGGAAATGCTCACCGTGAAGTCGGACGACGTGAGCGGGCGCAGCAAAATGTATGAGTCCATCGTCAAGGGTGATTTCCGCATGGATGCCGGGATGCCGGAGTCTTTCAATGTACTGTTGAAAGAACTGCGCTCTTTGGGTATCGATATTGAATTGGAACAATCCAAGTAAAATTTCCGCCCGCGGCGGGCAAGGATGAATGCGTTGAAAGACTTATTAAAGCTCTTCAAACAAAATGATCAGCAAGAAGAATTCGATGCGATTCGGATCGGTATCGCGTCGCCTGATAAGGTACGGTCATGGTCCTTCGGCGAAGTAAAAAAGCCGGAGACGATCAATTACCGGACCTTCAAGCCGGAGCGCGAAGGTCTGTTCTGTGCCAAGATTTTTGGGCCGATCAAAGACTACGAGTGCCTCTGCGGCAAGTACAAGCGTCTTAAGCACCGCGGCGTAGTCTGTGAGAAGTGTGGCGTTGAGGTGACTCAGGCGCGAGTCCGGCGCGAGCGAATGGGACACATTGAACTTGCCAGCCCCGTTGCGCATATCTGGTTTCTCAAATCTCTGCCGAGCCGCATGGGCATGATTCTCGATATGCCCCTGCGCGATATTGAACGGGTCCTTTATTTTGAAGCGTATGTGGTAGTTGATCCGGGTGTAACCGCCCTTGAGCGCGGGAACATCCTCACCGAAGACCAATACTTGGACGCTTTAGAAGAGCACGGTGATGAATTTACGGCCAAAATGGGTGCTGAAGGTATCCGCGACTTGCTGCGCGGTATTCCGCTGACTCAGGAAATTGAACGGATCCGCAATGAGTTGCGGGAAAGCAACTCCGATACAAAGACGAAGAAACTCAGCAAGCGCCTCAAGATTCTGGAAGGCTTTGAGCAGTCCGGCAATCGTCCTGAGTGGATGATCTTGGAAGTGCTCCCCGTGCTGCCACCGGATCTGCGCCCGCTGGTACCGCTGGATGGCGGGCGCTTCGCGACCTCCGACCTCAACGATCTCTATCGGCGCGTTATTAACCGCAACAATCGATTGAAGCGCTTACTGGAGCTGAAGGCACCGGACATTATTGTCCGTAACGAAAAACGTATGTTGCAGGAAGCCGTGGATGCGCTTCTGGATAACGGACGTCGCGGACGCGCTATTTCGGGTCCCAACAAGCGTCCGCTCAAATCACTGGCAGACATGATCAAGGGTAAGCAGGGCCGTTTTCGCCAGAATCTACTCGGTAAGCGGGTGGATTATTCCGGCCGCTCCGTTATCGTCGTCGGACCGGAGCTGCGTCTGCACCAGTGCGGGTTGCCGAAGAAAATGGCTCTGGAGCTGTTCAAGCCCTTTATCTTTAACAAGTTGGAGGAGCGTGGCCTAGCGACCACCATCAAGGCCGCCAAGCGCTTGGTTGAGCAGGAAAAGCCGGAGGTCTGGGATATCCTTGAAGAGGTGATCCGCGAACATCCGGTGATGCTCAACCGTGCGCCCACCTTGCACCGTCTCGGTATACAGGCTTTTGAGCCGATACTGATCGAAGGTAAGGCTATTCAATTGCACCCGCTGGTGTGTGCTGCGTATAACGCCGATTTCGATGGTGATCAGATGGCAGTGCACGTCCCGCTTTCGCTGGAAGCACAACTGGAAGCGCGGACATTGATGATGTCCACCAACAATATTTTGAGCCCGGCTAACGGGGAACCGGTGATTGTGCCGTCTCAGGATATTGTGCTCGGACTTTACTACGTCAGTCAGGAGCGTGCGGACGCGAAGGGTACTGGTGGTATTTTCGCAGATACGGCGGAAGTGCGGCGTGCTTACGAGACGGGCAACCTGGGGCTGCACGCTCGAATCATCGTCCGTTTTCGCGGGGAACGTATGGATACCACGGCGGGACGCGCCCTGCTTGGGGATATTCTCCCCGAAGGTCTCCCCTTTAGTGTGATCAATCGGGTGCTGAAGAAAAAGGTGATCGGTGAGCTGATCAATATCTGTTACCGTCGCTTGGGTGTTAAAGACACCGTCATTTTTGCCGACCAGTTGATGTATACAGGCTTTCGCATGGCGACTCGCGCGGGCATTTCCTTCGGCGCGGGAGACATGGTGACCCCTCCGGAAAAGGAGGGCATTCTGGCTCGGTCCGAGGACGAGGTTAAAGCCATTCAGGACCAATACACATCGGGTCTGGTGACCGAGGGTGAACGCTATAACAAGGTCGTCGATATCTGGTCGCGCGCTACTGATGAGGTCGCCAAGGCCATGATGGATCGGGTCAGCAAAGATACGGTGTACTTGCCAGATGGCAGCTCGGTCCAGCAGGATTCGTTCAACTCCATATTTATGATGGCCGATTCCGGGGCGCGTGGTTCTGCGGCC
Organism: Pseudomonadota bacterium; assembly: GCA_021827445.1. Lineage (GTDB taxonomy): Bacteria > Pseudomonadota > Gammaproteobacteria > Acidithiobacillales > Acidithiobacillaceae > Acidithiobacillus. Next base: position 4,989 of record JAKAVW010000070.1, on the reverse strand, counting down.
CAGATCCGTCAGCTCGCCGGTATGCGTGGCCTGATGGCAAAGCCTGACGGCTCAATTATTGAAACCCCCATCACCGCGAATTTCCGTGAAGGCCTCAACGTCCTGCAGTACTTTATCTCCACCCACGGTGCCCGCAAGGGGCTTGCCGACACCGCGCTGAAAACGGCAAACTCCGGATATTTAACGCGGCGTCTGGTGGATGTGACCCAGGATCTGGTTGTGGTCGAGACCGATTGCGGCTCGGAGGAAGGTTTACCCATGACTTCTCTCGTGGAGGGCGGTGAGGTCATCGAACCACTCCGCGACCGCGTACTGGGTCGCGTCGTGGCGGAAGATGTGGTTCACCCCAACACCGGTGAGGTCGTTATTGCCCGCAATACCATGCTCATGGAGCAGCACCTGGGTCAATTGGACGAGTTGGGTGTAGATGCCCTGAAGGTGCGTTCGCCGCTAACCTGTCGTTCACGGCATGGTGTCTGTGCGCTGTGTTACGGACGTGATTTGGCGCGCGGCCATCTGGTCAATGCGGGCGAAGCGGTCGGCGTTATTGCTGCCCAGTCCATTGGTGAGCCAGGCACCCAGCTGACTATGCGTACCTTTCATATTGGTGGTGCGGCCAGTCGTTCTGCGGCACAGAGCAGCATCGATATTAAGCAGGGTGGAGTCTTCCGTTACCAGCCCAACCTTCGGCTGGTCACTCACTCCAGTGGGCGCCATGTGGTCGTCGGACGAAATGGTGAGGTGACGGTCACCGATGAGCAGGGACGTGAAAAGGAGCGTTACAAAGTGCCTTACGGCGCGACCATCCTGGTGGATGACAATGCATCGGTTACGGCAGGCCGACGGGTGGCGGAGTGGGATCCGCATACGCGGCCTATTGTCAGCGAAGTCGGCGGTAAAATTTCTTTGAAAGATGCGGTGGAGGGCGCGAGCGTGGCCATCCAAACCGACGAAATCACGGGGCTGTCGACGCTTGTCGTCATCGATGCTAAACAACGCCCGCCGCAGGGCCGCGATTTGCGGCCGGTGATCAGTTTGCTGGATGAGCATGGCCAGGATCTGAAATTGCCGGGTACTGATTTGCCTGCACGTTATTTCCTGCCGGCAAAGGCGATTATCGCGGTGCATGAAGGTATGGAAATTCATCCTGGTGACATTCTGGCACGTCTACCGGTGGGGACCACCAAGACGCGCGACATTACCGGTGGTTTGCCCCGAGTGGCTGAACTCTTTGAGGCACGACGTCCCAAGGACTTCGCTGTTATCGCGGAGCACGAGGGCATCATTGGCTTCGGTAAAGACACGAAGGGTAAGCAGCGACTGATCATCACCGACGAGAATGGGGACCAGCACGAGTATCTTATTCCTAAGGGTCGCCACGTGACGGTCTACGAAGGCGAGCGGGTCAGCCCCGGTGAGCAGCTCGTAGAAGGTCAGCCGGTTCCGCATGATATTTTGCGCGTGTTGGGTGTGCAGGCCCTCGCCAATTACATTGTCGATGAAGTGCAGGATGTGTATCGTCTGCAGGGTGTGCGTATCAATGATAAGCACATCGAAGTGATCCTGCGGCAGATGCTGCGACGGGTCGAAGTGACGTCAAGCGGCGATAGCACCTTTATTCCCGGAGACCAAGTCGACCGGGCGCGGGTGGAGGATGAAAATAACGTCCTGGAAGTCGCAGGCAAAGATCTGGCACGCTTCACCCCGATGTTATTGGGCATCACCAAGGCAAGCCTGTCCACGGAATCCTTCATCTCGGCGGCAAGTTTCCAGGAAACGACCCGCGTACTGACCGAGGCTGCGGTATCGGGTAAGGTGGACGATTTACGTGGTTTGAAGGAAAACGTTATTGTCGGACGTCTGATACCCGCAGGAACAGGTCTCGCTTATCATGAGCATCGTCGGCGACTGAATCGCGGGGAACCTGTCCATTCCGTAGAGAAGGCGGTGCGGAGCGATCTCTCCATATCGGTAACAGATACCCAGTAATTGGTTGTGTGACCAAGACTTGCCTTGACAGTCAAAGCAAGTCTAACTAGAATGCGCCCTCTCATCGATGAGGGCGGGCTGCCATCATCGTACTCTGGAGATTGTAAATGCCCACATTAAATCAGCTCGTGCGTAAGCCACGTAAGCGACCTGTCGCCAAAAGCAAGGTGCCTGCCTTGGACGCTAACCCGCAGAAGCGGGGGGTGTGTACCCGTGTCTACACGACGACCCCTAAAAAGCCTAACTCCGCGTTGCGTAAGGTCGCCCGTGTGCGTCTCACGAATGGTTTTGAGGTCAGTAGTTATATTCCGGGTGAGGGTCACAACCTGCAAGAGCACTCAGTGGTGCTGATTCGCGGTGGCCGTGTGAAAGATCTTCCTGGTGTGCGCTATCACATTGTGCGGGGCACCTTGGATACTGCGGGCGTTAAAAACCGTAAGCAGTCACGTTCCAAGTATGGCGCCAAGCGTCCCAAGTAAGCATTGATTGAAGGAGTTGTTGCGCCATGCCAAGACGTCGTGAAGTTCCCAAGCGGATTGTCCTGCCGGACCCCAAGTACAAAGAAGAAGTAATTGCCAAGTTTGCCAACGTGATTATGCGTGACGGCAAAAAGAGCACTGCTGAAAAAATCGTTTACGGTGCCCTGGAAATGGTGGCAGAGCGCAGCAAAAGCGATGCCCTCGAAATTTTTCGTAAGGCGATTGATAACGTGCGGCCTGTGGTGGAAGTGAAAAGCCGCCGCGTTGGTGGTGCCACCTATCAGGTGCCCGTAGAAATTCGCTCGGATCGACGGATGGCTCTGGCCATGCGCTGGTTACGCGACTCGGCGCGCAAGCGTAACGAGAAATCCATGGGCAATCGCCTCGCGGCGGAAATTCTCGAAGCGGCCGAAAATCGTGGTAATGCGGTTCGCAAGCGCGAGGAAACCCACCGTATGGCTGAAGCCAATAAGGCCTTTGCTCATTTCCGCTGGTAACTGGTTGCACCTTACGCACAAGGACTGAAACGTGGCTCGCACAACCCCCATCGAACGTTATCGCAATATCGGCATCATGGCGCACATTGATGCCGGCAAAACGACTACCACCGAGCGCATTTTATTCTACACCGGCGTCTCTCATAAGATTGGCGAAGTGCATGAAGGTACTGCGGTCATGGACTGGATGGCCCAAGAGCAGGAGCGCGGTATCACTATTACTTCCGCGGCGACTACCTGTTTCTGGAAGGGTATGGACGGACAGCGCGCAGAGCATCGTATCAATATTATTGATACGCCAGGCCATGTCGATTTCACCATCGAAGTGGAGCGGTCACTGCGTGTGCTGGACGGCGCTATGGCGGTGTTTTGCGCGGTAGGTGGTGTGCAACCGCAGTCTGAGACCGTGTGGCGGCAGGCGAACAAATATAAGGTTCCTCGTATTGCGTTCGTGAATAAGATGGATCGCCAGGGCGCGAACTTCAAACGGGTTGTTGAGCAGATTGCGACCAAACTGCGTGGTAATCCGATCCCGATCCAGTTGCCCATTGGTGAAGAGGATCACTTTAGCGGTGTCATCGATCTGATGAAAATGAAGTCCATCAACTGGGATGATGCGTTGCAGGGCACCCGGTTTACGGAAGAAGAAATCCCTGCCGCTTTGCAAGCTGATGCCGAAGCGGCGCGTCACTTCATGGTAGAGGCGATAGCTGATGCCGATGAAGGCGTGATGATAAAATATCTCGAAGGCGAGGAAATCAGCGTCAAAGAATTGCAGGCGGCGTTGCGCAGGGCGACGATTGCCGGTGCTGTGGTGCCGGTGTTGTGCGGCAGTGCATTTAAGAACAAAGGAGTGCAGGCAGCGTTGGATGCGGTGCTGGACTACCTGCCGTCGCCAGTCGATATTAAGCCAGTGGAAGGCACGCATCCTGATAACGGGGCGGAAATCGTCCGCGCTGCGGATGATAGCGAGCCTTTCTCTGCTTTGGCGTTCAAAATCGCGACGGATCCCTTTGTCGGACAGCTCACCTTCTTCCGGGTTTATTCGGGGGTGCTTACTGCTGGTTCCACGGTGCTTAACCCAGGACGCGATCAGAAAGAACGTATTGGTCGCGTGCTGCAAATGCATGCCAACGAGCGCCACGAAATCAAGGAGGTGTTCGCGGGAGATATTGCCGCCGCCGTCGGGCTGAAAACTGCCTACACCGGAGATACACTCTGTGACTTAACCAAGCCGATTGCTTTGGAGCAGATGGAATTCCCCGAGCCGGTGATTCATGTTGCGGTCGAGCCAAAAACCAAGGCGGATCAAGAGAAGATGGGTGTTGCCCTAGGTAAGCTTGCTCAGGAAGATCCGTCGTTCCGGGTACGTACCGATCAGGAATCCGGACAGACCATTATTTCTGGTATGGGCGAGTTGCACCTAGAGATCATCGTTGACCGTATGAAGCGCGAGTTCGGCGTTGAAGCGACCGTGGGCGCGCCGCAGGTGGCGTACCGCGAGACGATTCGCAAAATGGTCGAGTCAGAAGGCAAGTTTGTCCGCCAGTCAGGTGGACGCGGTCAATACGGACATGTTTGGTTGCGTCTTGAGCCCCTTGAACCAGGAAGCGGGTTTATCTTTGAGAACGGGGTAGTCGGTGGTACTGTGCCCAAAGAGTTTATCAACCCGACCGAAAAGGGTGTTGAAGAAGCGCTGGAAAATGGTATCATTGCCGGCTTCCCCGTGGTGGACGTTAAAGTCACCCTTTTTGACGGTTCTTATCATGATGTCGACTCTTCGGAGGCCGCATTTAAGATCGCCGGGTCGATGGGTTTCAAAGCGGGCGCGGCGAAGGCTAACCCGGTATTGCTGGAACCCATTTTTGCCGTAGAGGTGGTAACTCCGGAAGAATATATGGGTGACATCATCGGTGACATCAATAGCCGCCGCGGTATGATGCAAGGTATGGAAGACGAGGCGGGTGCAAAGATGATCCGCTGCGAAGTGCCTCTGGCGGAAATGTTTGGGTATGCGACGACCG